>JAAFHL010000353.1 GCA_013298365.1 Bacteroidota bacterium
GCCGCTGCAGCTGCCGCCTCACAGCCCGCATGGCCCGCACCGACTACTATTATATCATATTCTGGAAACATATTGGTTTATCTTCTATTTTGAGGCTGCAAAGATAGCGATTTTTGGGAGAAAGACAAAATGTAAACTGCGATTTAATAGGGTAGGGGAGTGGTATTTTATCATCAAGAAAAAATATGCTATCTTTGTCTTCCATAACGCTATTTTGTGTCATGTTATTCTTATATGAACTTATATGTCTTTTATGGCAGAAAAAATCTTATATGAACTTATATGTCTTTTATGGTAGAAAAAATCTTATATGAACTTATATGTCTTTTATGGCAGAAAAAATCTTATATGAACTTATATGTCTTTTATGGCATAAAACAAAAAACATGCAAACACCACACCTTCCCACATTCATCGGAACACACATCACAAAACGCAAAGAAAGCCTCTTTCATGCGGATATTCAAGCCTTTTCAGCAGCATTACAAGCCGAAATTGCCGATAAATCCGTTCTTGTGATTGGCGGTGCAGGCACAATCGGCTCGTCTTTTATCAAAGCCTTACTGCCTTTTCGCCCAGCACGATTGTGGGTAGTAGATATAAACGAAAATGCCTTGACCGAACTTGTACGAGACCTGCGCAGCACTGCCGATATGTACATTCCCACCGATTTCAAAAGTTATCCCGTCAATTTTGGCGAGTCTGTTTTTGAAAAAATCTTGGCAGCCGCAGGCAATTTTGATATTGTGGCGCATTTTGCCGCCCACAAACATGTGCGCAGCGAAAAAGACATTTTTGCCATAGAAGCCATGCTTGAAAACAATGTATTTCGCACCTATCGTTTGTTAGAAATGCTAACAAAAAGCCCCCCAAAACACTTCTTTTGCGTTTCTACCGACAAAGCCGCAAACCCTGTGAACGTCATGGGCGCAAGCAAAAAGTTGATGGAAGAAACTGTCATGGCTTTTGCGCCCCTTTTTCCCGTTACAACTGCCCGTTTCGCCAATGTTGCTTTTTCAAATGGCAGCTTGCTTGCAGGTTTTGTAGAAAGAATGGCAAAAAGACAGCCTCTTGCCGCTCCTTCTGACATCAAACGCTACTTTGTTTCGCCTACCGAATCGGGGCAGTTGTGCTTGATTGCCTGTGTTTTGGGCAAAACAGGCGAGATTTTTTACCCAAAATTACCCAAAAATAGTCAAAAAACTTTTTCGGAAATAGCAGATGCTTTTGTAAAAGAAGCAGGTTATCAGTCTTGTATATGTAAAACAGAAATAGCAGCAAAAGAAAAAGCAGCAATTTGGCAAGAAAAAGACAAAAATTATCCTGTTTATTATTTTGCCTCCGACACTTCGGGCGAAAAAGAGGAGGAGGAGTTTTTTACAGCGGTAGAAAAAATAAATGAAAATACGTTTCAAGCATTAGGCTTTATTTCTCCACAAACTTTCCCCACTTTTGCCGAAATACAAAGCAAATTGGCACAAATCAAAGTCCTTTTTTTACACGAAAACGTGGAAAAAACAGACATTATTGCTGCTTTTAAAGCTATTTTGCCTTACTTTGGACATATTGAGACAGGCAAAAATTTAGATGAGAAGATGTGAGTGAAGAATGTAACTATACTTAAAACCGGATGAATTTCCCATAAAATCCATAAACTGAATTATTTTTTCGGTAGGGGTTCAGGCACTCAACCCCTACCGAAACTGAACAATGAGAAAATTCACCCCGTTTACAAGATAATAAAGTAGCCTTTTCTGAAAATTTCCCTATATTTGCTTCAAATTATTCTATTATGAAACAGATATTACTATTAGTCCTTAGTTTTTTTTTCTTGCAAATTGCATTTACGCAAGAGCAAGACTATACGCTTTATCTTCAATCTTCTTATATGGATTTAGGCTATATGAATTTAGGAAGAATGACAAACAGGAAAAGTCGTTGGGCAAATATCCCTACTTTTGAAGGGAAAAAATATTTCATTGTTCAATTTAGAAAAATTCCTACTGATGCTCAAAAAGCAGAGATGAAGTCATTAGGCGTGGAACTTTTGCATTATGTGCCTAATTATGCGTGGTTTGCCTCTGCCCCAGAAGGTTTAGAGATAGAAAGATTAAAGTATCCTGTTGGGTGGTTTGCAGCTATTTATGGAGATAATAAGTTTAGTCAAAGTTTATCGCGTTTTTCATGGTCAAATTCTAAAGTAAATACACTGCCTCCTACGCATTTATATTTTTTAGAAATAACTACTTTTGATATTGAAAATAAATCTCTTATCAAAAAGATGTGTGAGGAAGTTGGCGCAAAAAATATCAAAAAAGGCAATTATAAGGATACTTATTCCTTAGAAATAACCAAAGATAAACTTCAAGAATTAGCAAATTTACCCTTTATCTATTTCATTTCCGAACAAACCCCTACCCCACAACTCGAACTCTCTTACCGCAACACCGTAGGCAGAGCAAATTATCTTTCATCAGGGATAAACGGCATGAACTACAACGGAGATGGCGTAACTTTAGCAATAGAAGAAGGCGGCATTTTAGATACTTTAACGATTGATTTTCAAGGACGTAAAAAGGAAAGAACGTCAGGAAATAATGTTTCTGGACACAAAACAGGTTGTCATCAGAATGCAGGCGGCGCAGGAAACTATGACCCTAAATTTCGGGCAAATGCGTGGGGAGCAACGATTATTTCCCTTTCGGGCAGTTCTTGGTCGTTTTATGACACCGCTAATTTACGTATGGCAAGCCATTCCTACGGCTGGGGTGTGAGTGGCGGCTATTGGGCTGGTGCAGCCGACCACGACCAACAAGTGCGTTTGCAACCTTCTATGATGCACTTTTATTCCTCTGGAAATGTGGGTTCTGATACGTGTAATTATGGCATTTACAATGGAATTGCAGGCTGGGCAAACCTCACAGGTGGCAGCAAACAAGCCAAAAATATCATGGCAATTAACAATACTTCGCCGTATGATTCTTTGAGTTTTGGCAGCGTAGGACCCGCTTTTGATGGCAGAATTAAGCCCGATGCGTGTATAGAAGGTTGGGAAGGGACATCATTCTCTTCGCCCAAAGCGGCAGGTATGATGGCGCAACTATATCAAATTTGGAAACAAAATCACAATGGCGCAGACCCACAATCGGGTTTAATAAAGGCGTTTATGCTCAATACTGCCGATGATTTGTACAATCCTGGTCCCGATTTTCGCACAGGTTTTGGCAGAATCAATGCACGTAGAGCCTATAAAGCCATCAATGGCAATCAATTTTTTGTAGATAGCTTGGGAAATGGCGCAACAAAACAGCATACTTTAGCTGTTCCTGCCAATGTGAAAGAAGTGAGAGCCATGTTGTATTGGACAGATTATGAGGCGACTGTAAATGCGGCAAAAGCCCTTGTCAATGACTTAAATTTTTCCCTTACAACGCCTTCAAATGCTACTTTTTTGCCTTGGAAATTGAATCTTTTTCCCCATGCCGATAGCCTCGACAATCCTGCAACAAGGGGTGTGGACTCTTTGAACAATGTGGAACAAATCACGATTCCAAATCCTGCGGCTGGCAATTATACTTTGACCATAAACGGACATCTTGTTCCGCAAGGACCTCAAAAATATTGGATTGTGTATGAGTTTATTTATGATGAATTGACTTTGACCTATCCCATTGGTAAAGAGGCTTTTGTGGCAGGAGAAAAGGAGATTATTCGTTGGGACAATTATGGAAGTAATAGCACGATTTCGGTGGATTTCTCACAAGACAATGGCGCAACTTGGACAAATGTGGTTTCCAACTTGCCGAATGGACAAACGCAATATGAGTGGACTGTACCTAACACCCTGACAGGGTTGGCAAAGATTCGGGTGCAAAGTGGCGCAAAACAAAGCGTTTCCCTTTTGCCATTTAGCATTATGCCTGTGCCGCAAAATATTCACAGAATATGGTCTTGTGGCGATTCCCTTATGCTAAAATGGGACGCTGTGGCTGGTGCAAATCAATACAGAATCACCCGTTTGGGACAAAATACATGGACAGTGTAGGGGTTACGACTTCTACGCATTTCAAAGTGAAAAATGTGAACCAAAATACAGGCGAATGGCTCAGTGTACAGGCTTATGGACCTCAAAATGCCCTTAGTCGCAGGGCTTTGGCTTGGCATACGCCCCTTGGCGACACAAATTGTGTGCCTTTTGATGCTTCTATTATAAACGTGTCTCCTTACAAAAGTGGCTATTATCCCGATTGCTACACCGACCACAATCGTTTGTTGAAGGCTACGATTCAAAATAATGGACTGAATACCATTACAAATGCTACCCTCAAATATCGCCTTGATGGGGGAACGATTTATACCTCTCCTTTTGTCGGAAATATAGCTTCCGCTGATGACATAACTTTTGCTTTTACCGATAGCATTTCTGCTTTGACGGTGGGAACGCATAATTTACAAGTTTGGGTAATAGTAACGGGCGATGCAAATGCCGCAAATGATACAATGATTGCTACGATTATTGTCTATCCTTCTTCGACTGTAAACGTCAATACGCTTCAAAATTTTGATGCTTTTACGAATTGTAGTACGGCTTGGGGCTGCGAAACCGAAATTTGTGGTTTGTCTGCGGGTTGGTTTAATGTTCCGAATACGCCTACGATTTTGGGTGACAGCATAGATTTTCGCACCAACAATGGCGCAACAGGCACTGGCAGTACCGGTCCCGATTTTGACCATACCACAGGCACAAATGTAGGGAAATATCTTTATTTGGAAGCTTCGAGCACAAATGGTTCTGGTTGTCAATACAAAGAGGCTCGCCTACATTCTACTTGTATAGATTTGGGCGGAACAAACAATCCTGCGTTGGATTTTTGGTATCATGCGTATGGCGGTTCTATTGGTACGTTGAATATAGATGTATTGGGCGAAAATGGCTGGGCAAACAATCAAATGCCCGAAATTGCAGGCGACCAAGGAAATGTTTGGCTCAATCAGGTAGTGAATTTGAATGATTTTGCAGGCGAAAGAGAAGTAGTTGTTTCTTTTAGAGCCAAAACAGGCGGCGGCTTTGCAGGAGATTTTGCGATAGATGATGTGAGTACATATAGTTTGCCTGCGGCAAGTTTTAGTTTGTCAAGCACAAATCCTCTCTGCACAGGCACGACTATTTTACTCAACAATACTTCTACAAATGCTAATACTTATACTTGGAATATCGTTCCTAATACTTTTTCTTTTGCAAATCGAACAAATGCCAATTCTATAAGTCCTGAGATTTTCTTTATCAATGCAGGAAATTACAATATCGAATTGACTGCCACAAATGCCAATGGAAATGATGTTAATTTGCAGCAAGTCAATGTTTTAACCGTACCACCGCCCTTTCCTATTACCGCCA
>JAAFHL010000354.1 GCA_013298365.1 Bacteroidota bacterium
TGTTTTTCAAGACACAGGTATAAATGTTGATGGAGCGGGTTATTGCTACTATACCGCAACAGCAGATTTATGTGATAATATTCATCAAAGTGATAAGCATTGCGTGATTAATATTCAAGGAAAAATAATTGATTATTATATTGATTTGAAATGGAATGAATATACGGGTTGGACCCCGCCGCCTTCTCGCATAGAGTTGTGGCGCACACTTGATGGCGTTCCATTTGAGATGATAGCTGCTTATGACCCTTCGCTTACCAGCTTTGATGAGGTGGCGGATAATATCAATTTGCCAATGTATTGCTACAAAATAAAAGCGATTAGAGACATTTCTGAAACATGTAGCGAAACGTGGTCAAATGAGTTTTGCGCCATTTTTGCGCCAACTGCTTTTTATCCCAATGCTTTTTCGCCCAATAGAGATGGGATAAATGATATTTTTGCCCCTATAGGTGGCTTTCATCAAAGTTTTAATTTGTCTATTTTTGATAGATGGGGCAGAATGGTTTATCAAACAACGAGTGTTGGGGGAGCTTGGGACGGTACCAAAAATGGCGTACCTGTACCCGAGGGCGTTTATACTTATCGAGTATTGATTAATGGCTATGATGGTTCTGTCTTACAGCGAGCAGGAACTGTTACTTTAATTCGTTAATTTTCATTTTTTATAATTTATTTTTATGACCAAACAATTTTTATTTTTGAGCTTGATTGCTGCCTTTTTGCTTGTTTTTACAGGTTGTGGCAAAAACCCTGAAAAAACACTTCCTTCCAAAGATGGCAAGTGGGACATGTCAGGTACTTACACAATCACAACCTCTGTTACCGGACTTTCAGACCAAGTTGCATCAGGAAATACTTCGGGAACAGCTGTTTTCACAGAAACGACTGTTGCCATAACGGCAAATGGGACTACGGATAATGCAACATGGAGTTATGCTGATGAAAAAATCACAATTACAAGTGGCGCAGACGTAGCTGTTTACAGCGTTGCTTCGGCTTCTTCTAAAAAAGAAGAATGGCATAGAGACGAAACCGTTTCACAAACTGTATTAGGAATTACACAAAGCGTTCGTACGGTTCAACATTTGACACTTACAAGATAATTCGTTACTTGGTTGAAAAGCAAAAGGCATATAGGGTTAAAAACCTTATATGCCTTTTGTATTTTTGCTAAATAAGATGCGAATCTTACTTTTCTATGCTCTTTGTAACGTCTTTTGTTTCGTTTTGAATTTCACTTTGAATCTCACGGGAAGCATCTTTAAATTCACGAATGCCTTTGCCGAGTCCTCGTGCCAATTCAGGGATTCTTTTTGCCCCAAATAGCAGCAACACAGCAAGTCCTATGATAATCCATTCTCCTCCACCAGGCAAAGAAATCAATAATTGTGGTTCTGTAAACATGATATAGAAATTGAAAATTAAGAATGAAAAATTGAAAATGAAGTACAAACTACATGCTCAATTTTTTGAAGTAAAAATAACTTATTTTTGTTTATTATTATAACAAAGATAGATTACCATTATCGTTTATGACTAATGAAAAAGGAAAAAGTTTATATTTCCGATACAAATATATGCTTTTTTTTTCATTTTACGATTTTATGCCTTAAATCCTACATAGCTTTCTCATAAAAAAAATGTTTGCATAAAAGGGCTGAATTTTACCACAAAGTTCACAAAGGATTCACAAAGAACACAAAGATGTATAGAAAAATAGGCTGTTTTGTGTTCTTTGTGCTGGCTTTTCTTTGTGAACTTTGTGGTTTTATTTTTTATGAAAAAGCCATATTAAATCCTACCTCAAAATTACAATCCTAAATGTGTTTCTGTAATAATATAATCTACAACTGCTTTTAAGTCGCCACCTGTTGCGTTGAAAACCGCTAATTGACGGTCAGCACCTGTACCTTGCGCCAACATTTTGTAGATATAATTCAATTCTTCTCTACTTCCCAAATCATCTACCACATCATCTACAAAATCCAACAATTCTTGAATCAATAATTTGGCTTCAAGCTCGGTTTGTTTACCAAAATCAATCATTTTACCTTCTGTGCCATAACGTGCTGCACGCCATTTATTTTCGTTAATCAATGCACGACTATAAATGCGGAAGGTAAGATTACTTTGCATCAATTTATAGAGTTTTGCCATAATAGCCTGCATCAACGCAGCAAGCGCAATCGTCTCGTCTATGCGCATAGGCACATCACAAATACGAAACTCTACCGTTTCAAAAAAAGGATGCAGGCGAATATCCCACCAAATTTTCTTGCCATTGTCAATACAATTCGTTTTCACAAGTGTATCAATATAGGCATCATACTGTGCGGCACTGTCAAAGGAATCGGGAATACCTGTGCGAGGAAAACGGTCAAACACTTTGGTACGGAAAGATTTAAAACCCGTATTTCTCCCTTCCCAAAAAGGAGAATTAGCAGAAAGGGCAAAAATGTGCGGCAAAAAATAACGTGCTGCATTCATCAAATGTACGCCAACTTCACGACTTGGAATGCCGACATGTACATGCAAACCAAAAATCAAATTTCCTCTCGCCACATCTTTCATGTCATCTACAATTTTGGCATAACGAGGGTCGTCTGTAATAGTTTGATCTTGCCAACGAGCAAAGGGGTGTGTGCCTGCCGATGCGATACGTGCGCCATTTTGTATGGCAATTTCAGCAACAACACGGCGCAGATTCGTTACATCTTTGCGTGCTTCTTGAATATTATAACAAATTTCGGTTCCGACCTCAATCACAGAGTCGTGCATTTCTGCTTTGACTTGTTCTTTGAGAATAATTTTGCCCCCTTCCAGAATTTGGTACATATGCGAGCGCAAATCCCGAGACTCAGGGTCTATAATTTGAAATTCCTCCTCTATGCCGAGGGTAAATAATGGAAGTTTTTTCATTATTTATTGTTATTTAGAAGTTAAAAATAGTTGTAGTACATCTATTGTCACAAGTATTGCTCAAACATTGAAGCTAATACCCTTTCGCAAAGTAAAGAAAAAGAAATTGATATATAAAAAATTAAATCACTTAATTTAAAATAAAAAAAATGTAGGAATAAAAAAACAAAAACCTTTGTCATATTGCGACAAAGGTTTGATTTCAATGACTTACGCAAAAGCCTAATTTTTCTCCCTAAAATAGGGGCTGCGACCCCTATTTTAGGGAGAAAAATGGCTTTTTCGTAAGTCATAATTTCAATATTTAGGTAAAAAATTGCTTACAAAAACTCTACATCTTCGGTAAAAGGATATTCCATGAGCAATTCTATTCCTTTTTTTGGGGAAAGCGTGCCAAAAAGCCCTTTGTACAAAGCTCTTGTAATCGGCGCAGGCAAACGATAGTTTTCAGCGATTTTGTTGGCAATTTGAATCGTTTTCACGCCTTCTGCTACTTCATTCATCGAAGCCAAAATCTCAGGAAGGGTTTCTCCTTTTGCCAAACGGCTACCTACGGTAAAGTTGCGGCTCAAAGGACTGCAACAAGTCGCAATCAAATCGCCGATTCCTGCAAGTCCCAAAAAAGAATGTGGCGTTGCACCCATTTTTTTACCAAACAACGCCATTTCTGCCATGCCTCTTGCTATGAGCATCGCACGAGTATTGTCGCCATAGCCCAAACCCGAAACCATGCCTGCCGCAATCGCCATGATGTTTTTCAAAACGCCACATAATTCTACCCCAATCAAATCGTAATTGCTATGCACCCGAAAACGAGAGGTGCGCAAAGCACTAATGCCCTCATCTATGACTTCATCAAAGCGACTTGCTACAACGGTTGCGGCAGGAAAACCTGCTTGAATTTCTTTGGATAGATTAGGACCCGCAATACAACCTACTCTGCGCACCACACTTTCCTCCTGAATTACCTCTGTCATCGTTTTGACACGAGATTTATCTAATTTTGTGATAGAAGCCAGCGTTTCACCTTCTGCTAATTGTACATCAAGCCCTTTTGTACCATGAATCAGGATATGGTCGGGGCGCAAAAAAGGCGCAAACTCTTGCATCATTGCCCGAAAATTGGCTGATGGGACGATGGGAAAAATGACAAAACATCTTTCTGCTACTTCTTGCAAACTATTGGTAGCCATAATGTTTTCATGCAAATTCCACGTGCGATAAGGCGTTTTGGTCGCAATTGCATTTGCCAACTCCTCCCCACGACTATATATTAATACCTTTCGATTTTCTGCCAAAATACTTGCGATTGCCATACCAAAACTACCTGCGCCAATGACTGCAACGGTTTCTTGTTCTTTTCTCATAAAATTAGGAAAAATTTGAAGGGCAAAGATAGGGTTTTGCACTTGTATCTGCAAAGTTTTGTTTGATGGCGCATATTTTTGAATAGCAAAAAAGCCTTTTTGGGCATAAACAGCTACGAAATCAAATATTCTTAGTTATTTTGTCGTGTATTATACTCAAAACGGGATAAATTTTGGATAAAATCCATAAATTGATTTTTTGTGAGAGTTAAGTACCTGAACCTGTAGGGGTTCAGGCACTAACCCCCTACAAAAATTGAAGAGTAAAAAAATTTATCCGATTCACAGTTTAGAAAAAACTTCATCTCATATTTTATCATTTTTTTATGAACAAACTATCCGTTCTTTTCGCTATCATGCTGTCTATGCCTGTTTATATTTTTGCGCAAAAAGAAATCAAAGAAGACGTAGCATTTCGCACAAAAGGCTTATCCGAAGTACAAGTCAAGAAAATAGAGGCAATAATGAAGCCGCTACGTCTGCAAGTAGATAAGATTGTGAGTACCGACAACCCCGAATTGTTTAAGCAATATAAAAAAGACATGGACGCTTTTCTGAAACTCAAAGACACAAAAGCCAAAAAAGATGCCGTACATGATTTGGAGGATAAATATTACAAATATTTTCGGGCGTGCTATACCAAAGCCAATATCAATGAAAAGCCTATCAGAGATTCTATTGCCGCCATCATCCCCGATGACATTCCCTATACATTTGGGGAATTTTTAGCGATTCGTTCTACGGCACGCAAGTCTGCAACGATTGGGGCAAAAAGCTCTGCGGATTGTCCTGCACTTGTTTGCCCATTAGATGTCAATTCTACCCGAAAATATGGCAACATGACAGGCTGGGGCGATGTTGTATTAAAAGATTGCGCCCTAAATGCCTTTGTAATGGGCGGCATGTTAGGCTCGGTTGATTTTGTGGGTTATATCGGACAAAAAGCAGAGTTCCCAGCAGGCACACCCGACCAAATTGTTACTGCACTTGTGGATATGAATATGTGGATTCAGGCGGGCGCAAGTACAAACGGCACTTATACAGAATCTCAATTAGGCGTAAAAATAAAGGGACCTGCTTGCGACAAACGCTATGTAGATTATAGTAT
>JAAFHL010000355.1 GCA_013298365.1 Bacteroidota bacterium
GCACTCACATATTGGTCTTTGTTATACACCCATTTCAACTCATGTTGTCCCGCAGGCAAGAAATACGCAACCCTCGCCCAAGCATTTTCCCCCGACCATTTTTCCTTTTCTATACCATCTACCAAAAAGCGTAAAAAATCCCAACTTGCTTCACAAGAGGTTTTGCGATAAAAACTGATGCTATCATCTGCTGTTACTTGCCAAAAGAATGACATTTCGGAACTTTGCCCATTGCCTACATCGCCCGATTCTTGGCAGTTTGTTCCCTCAAATGGTGCATTTGCAGAAACAAACCAAGGGGAAGTTCCGCTAAAAATCCAGGTATTTGGCGGCGTATTATTGTTTTCAAAATTAATGACAGCAGGAGAAATCGTTGTATTAAATAGTTGATTTACAACATATCCCGCTTCTGTAAGTTGGTAAGAAAAAGCTACATTTTCGCCCTGCCCCGCACTTGCCGCAACCGTAATCGTAAACACAGCGTTTGTTTGCCCATTTGTTTGGGGAATTGTGCCTACTGTGGCATTTGCATTTTGAATCGAAACATTGGGATTTGTGGTAGAAAGCGTAGCCATTGCCGATAAAGCTGCCGCATGACCTGTATTTTTATTAATAATCGAAATCGTAGCTGTTTCCCCTGCATCTAAAAAGCCATTATTATTGCCTGTTGCATCATTGATTTGCAAGGAAATTGCTGCCAAAACGGGCGCATTTATCGTCAAATGTAAGGGAGAAACCCAAGTATTTGAGGCATTATCTTGAATCGTTACATCAAATTGTACAACATGCTGGTCGGGAATATTGTTGGCAATTTGGATTTGAAAAGCCGCATTTTCGGTTGCGATTGTGCTTGCATTAATGTCTCCAAAACTTTGATTTCCGTCAGAAATAGTGATATAAGTATCTGTTGTTGAGAGACTTGCACTTGCTGCATTTGCCATTTGACTGCCCACATTGTACAAAGGCTGCCCCAAAATGATATTTTCGCCAAAATCCGCTTGTTGATTGTTATTGCCTGTGGCATCATTTACCAAAAAAGGATTTGCAATCACGTAGGCTCCCGTAGGAACGGTTACGGTAACAGTCGCAATATAAGGAACATGATTGAAAGCTGTTGCTGTGAGCGTAATGTCATTTGTAGAAACAATGGGCGAAGGAAAATTGACCATTACATTTCCATTCATAATCGTGCCTGTGCCTACAATTTCGCCATTTTGCGTAAGCGAAACGAGGGCATTGTCTGTGTTTCCATTTACCATAAAAGTAGAAGTCCCAAGCACCAAAGAAGGCGCATGAGTAACCGTCATCGCAGTAGGCGTAGCCGTAAAAACCATCACAGAAGGGTCGCCAAACAGCGTCCAAGTATCCGTCATTTCCTCACCTTGCGCACCATAAGCATCATTCATCGCCATACAACCATTGAAAGAAAGTCCGCCAAAAGTCCGCTTGATATTAGTGCTTGCATTTTCTGTCAAAATCTTGTTCATCTCGTCCTGTCCTTCCATTGGCGGGTCCCAAGATTGATTGATGGTGGACATAAAAGCTGCAACTGCGCCCGTAGGCGAGCCATTTAAAGGGTGAGTTGCTCGCAGCCAACTTTCTGCAAAACAAGTGGTATTCATAAATTCACCACTCACACAGCCTACTGTCCAGATAAAAGGAAATTTATCACTATTTTCTAACATATCCACATCTGTATTTGCATAATTTGTGGTAACCCACTGTGTAGGACCTCCATGTCCTGTATAATTAATAACGCCTACACCTGCATTTACTACACTTGTAACATCGGATTGAACAGGGTCACCTGCGGCATCTATATATGTTGGGTCTGCGCTATGTGTCCCATCATATAACTCTGCCACATCTGTATAAGTATATGCTAACAACTGGTCTCTAATCTCATGTTGATGTTCATAATCATATTGATTGTCATCGCCAGGTCCTTGGCTTGAAGCTACGCCCATGCCTTTGTGATACCATGTACCATTAGGATTTGGCGTTTTTTCGTAGGCAATTGTGCGAGCTACTTGCGTTTTAATATGTGCGCCTGTTTCTCCCGAAAAACGTCCCATAAAAACTTCTGGATAAGAATCTGTTCCCAAAAGATAGGCATATGCGTTATCAGAAGGGTTTGTATTATAGGTCATTGTGGGAATTTGCGGATTATCTCCCACAAACAAGACATATTTTAGGGTGCTGTGCGTAGCATAATAATTGGCAATATAACTTTGAATCGCCGTAGTAGTAGTACCTACGGTAGCCATGTCCACCATTTCTACGGCAATTCCTTTTTGCTTTTTCCAAGCAATAAAAGGCTGCATATCTGCCATAAAGGGCGTATGCGCCAATATAAGCATCATTCCCTCCTCTTCCACAGGTATATAACTTGTCGTTGCATCAAGGTTGATGAATTGTTTTTGGTAAATTTGATGAAATTCCTTATC
Source organism: Bacteroidota bacterium (assembly GCA_013298365.1). Classification (GTDB taxonomy): domain Bacteria; phylum Bacteroidota; class Bacteroidia; order J057; family J057; genus JAAFHL01. The sequence continues at coordinate 2,448 of JAAFHL010000355.1, forward strand.
TACTTTGGTAGGCGCATTTGCCCGATAAAATACATTTTCGCCGCCTTCTCCATTTTTGTAAATACGCACTTTGATATTGTGATACACCCGTAATACGTGCGAAACAGGATTGTACTGCACAGGCGAAATCCAAGCCGTTTGCCCCCGAAAATCTCGCAAAATATAAGGTTTTTGAAGGCTTACTATTTCTTGCGGAAAAAAAGCATCTCTTTGATATAAAGCACTATACTCATACGCCACATTTGCAGGATTGATGTCTCTTGTCAAATTTCCCTTAGCAGGAATGAGGAAAATGTTAGGAATGTCTGTAAAATCGCTTGCTTGGATTTCTACAGCCATGTTTGCCTTGTCAGGAATGACAAAAGAAACGTCATATTTTCCCACATCAGGCGCACCTTTTTGGAGGAAAGGCTTTGTTTTTTCACCCAAAAAAGAAATAGCAACCTCATTGCCTCGCACTTTTTGTAGTTGATATTGTGGCGGTGTGATGTCCAACACAAGTTCATTTTGTGTGGCAGAAATGAGTTTTATGGCAGATTGTGCCAAGATATTTTGCTTGATGTGAAAGCAAAAAAGCAAGAAGAAGAAAGAAAGATGATGTTTAGACATTTTATTTTGGGTTTAGAATATGAGTATTATGTTATTTCGACTTAGATTGCCGATTTTTTCGCTGCGTTTTTTTATTATAGGCTTTCATTTCAAATGTCCTTTTTCTATTTTTACTTTAGTTTTAGCAAAAAACTATCTACAGGAATACAAAAATTATTTGCAAAGTTAGGTTCTTGAAATATCAAAGGAAAGAAGGTAAAAGCAATTTTACATTCAAGACAATCTTTCCCTTTAAGCATTTCTTTAATTTCAGCTTCTTTCAGATAATATCCCCCATAATTCTCACCAAATGCGATGGGAAATGACAAAAAATATCTTCCATTTTTATAGGGAGGGAAAGTATCTGTATTTATCACATAATCACTTAAAACATAATGTGTAGAATTAGTTCTTTTGCGAGAAGTATCAATCTTTGCTAATACACATTCCATAGAAAGCGTAGCTGCCTTTTGTTGCTTATAGATTTGCACGATATTTTCTTTTGAGCTGAGTGTAAGCTCAAAAGCTGGACTTCTATCGTGCCAATCTTTAGATAAGCGTGTTACTTTTTCTACTTTAAAACTTACCTTTGGAATTTGCTTACGCTTACAGGCAGGAAATAATCCTAAAACGATTAAGAAATAAATGTATTTTTTCATATTTTAATTTTTTTAGGGAGTATCTAACAAGATGTCTGCCATTTTTGTTTCCCTTATCCCACATTTCGGCGCAGCTCAATGACAAGGGATAAAATATCGGTAGAAAACAATGAATCGCCTCCAATTTTCCTCAAATTTTCGTACAAAGCACGAAAAAACATAAAATGCGATGGGAAAATACGTGTTTCTACCGATATTTTGTGCCTACTACACATTTAGCTAAAAAGAGCAAATAGCACTCGTTACTGTTAGCTGTTCTTTTACACCTTCTTTCTTTATTTTATTTCCCTCAATAACGAAATCATTCTTAAAAGGCTTAGTAAAGTTACGAATTTTTAATTTCTCCTTTGCCTTTGTTAGTGTCGTTTTTCGACTAAAACACCTTCAACAGCTTAAAAACGGCTATTGACGAATGGCTTTCTCATAAAAAATAAAACCACAAAGTTCACAAAGAAAAGCCCACACAAAGAACACAAAGTAGCATATTTTTCTATAATTCTTTGTGTTCTTTGTGAATCCTTTGTAAACTTTGTGGTAAAATTCAATATTTTTATTCAAACATTTTTTATGAGAAAGGCACTGCTATAAAGTAGCCTTTTATGCAGATTTAGCTTCGACGGTATTTAGGCACAACTCAATAACCAGCTCAGCCACCGCAGATTAATCACCTAACGAAAATTACTGCTGCCCCAGCCAAATAAAATACGCAATAATCGCAATAATAATCGTAACACCTGCCACAGCAAGGGCTATTTTCCAAGGAGAATAGGGTTTTTCACCATGTATTTTGCCATTTTGTCCATTTACCAAAAATTGATATTTCTTGCCGCCATAAAAATAGGCTGCAATCCATATTGGCAACAAAATATGTTTGAAGGTAAGATTCGTTTTATGCGTAGAAACTTTAAGACTTCTATACGTATCGCCAGGCACTTTTTTCCCGCACATTTCATACAAATTGCCATCTATAATCGAATCTGCCATCTGAAAACCCTCTTTCACATCTCTTTGATAGACCTCACAATCCCAACCCAACACATATTGACTGTCATAATTGACAACTTCCTTCATGTCAAAAGGGTAAATTGTCTGAATATCGGCTTGCGAAATGCCTTTTGATGCAATAATGGTTACATCATCAAAAAAGTGCGATAAATAGCCACTCACAGGCACCCAGTTTGTCTTTTGCACTTGACGAGTTTGCGTTTTCCCTTCCGAATCGGTGTAGCTTTCGGTTTCGTAGTAATGATAGCCAGCCTCTGCTGTCCACGTAGATTCTGTGTGGGCATCATATGTCCAAAAAGGCAAATAAACGCCCCTAATCTTCTCCAATTTTGCCAAAGCCTGCAAATCATTGGGGTGAAACCAACCTTCATTCATCCATTCTTTGAAGCGAGAAAGGGCTTGTTTTTGCGGAAAAGTGAAAGGCATCACGCCCGCAGGTTGAATAATATTGGTATTCATGGCTTCATCATTTACCTTGGTAGAGCCACAAAATGGACAAGAGGTATTGACTTGATTTGCGGGCAGAGAAATCTCCGAGCCACAACCCGTACAATGCGAAATTTTGGTTTCTAAGCCAAAACCTTTGGGCATTTCTGCCAAATTGAAGCCTTCCCCCAACTTTCTTTCGATAATTTTGTCGGTATTTCGGGGCAAATCCCAGGTATGCTTACAATGTGTAC
>JAAFHL010000356.1 GCA_013298365.1 Bacteroidota bacterium
AACGAACAGCCCATCCTAATCCAATCCCTAAGCGTTTCGGGCTTATGAAAACTAAAAATCTCTCTTGCTCTGGGTTTAGGGTCAGTAAAATCCGTAAAACGAGTAAGCTCCCCCGTACTAATATACACAAAAGGCAAAGGCTCATTCTTCAAATGCTTCAACTTTGCCTTCGCATAATCTTCTCCCTGTGCTTCATGCACATTCATTCTATGCCCCTCTTCCTCTCTTTTGGCTTCTATTACCCCACAAGGCTTCCCATCTACAAATAACACATAATCAGCAGGACCCACATCAGTTAGGTATTCTTTCACAGCCACCCCCACCCCTGCAAAAAGATTTACTTGCTTAACACTTTGTATAATCCACCCACAAGCCTTTAACTGCTTGTCAATATTATCACGAGCGATTTGTTCTGGGTTTTGATTTGCCATTATAATATACGTAATTTTAGGGACAGTTCAAGAGCTGTTCTGTTGTGTGCAATTTCTGAACTTCGGCGTAAGCATAATCCTGTCCGCCTAAAAAATACCCACAACAGCGTAGCATGAAATTTTGCGCACAAATGTAAAACAAAAATTTCATAAAAAATGAAATCTTTCTACAAAGAGATTAAATCTCTTAACACACGTACAAAAACGAAAAACGACAAGCAGCTAATTCTACTTTGTTTTCCTTACCTTAAAAAAAATAGCAAACATAGCCGTCAAGCTAACTCCCTGGTTGGGAGTCTTCTCCATAGCCGTCAAGCTATCTTGTGCAATGTGCTTAACCCACCCGCAAAACTGCCAGCATTTTTGCTGCCCTCCCGAGAGGGCATTTATGCAAAAGGCTTTCAGCCTTGCAATAGATGCCCTCCTCGGAGGGCAGTTTTTGTCGCAAGACAAAAACGGGTGGGTTTAACGCCTTAGCTTGACGGCTATGTTTTGGGAAGAAAGTAGGGCGCAACACTGCCAAATGAAGCATTATTTGTGGGCAAAAATAATATGGCATATCCAATTGAAATTACAGATGCTAATTTTAAAGATTTAGTATTAGACTCAAATAAACCTGTATTGGTTGATTTTTGGGCAAAATGGTGCGGTCCTTGCGTAGCTCTTACGCCCATTATTGAGCAGTTAGCTAATGATTTTGAAGGACTTGCAGTAGTAGGGAAAGTTTAAGTGGATAATAATCCCGAAACTTCCTCAGAATACAGCATCATAAGTATTCCTGCGATTTTGATTTTCAAAAATGGGGAAAAGGTTGATGAAATTACCGGATTTACAAGCGAAGATACGTTAGCACGAAGACTAAAGGCACATACCCAAGTTTCGTAAAGTGGCCTCGTTGGGCGGGATTTCTCGGCTTCTGCGCAGGGCATCAGCGTAATTTCGCCCAGCCCAACGCCTAAAAAACACCCACAACAGCGTAAAATGAAATTTTGCGCACAAATGTAAAACAAATATTTCATAAGAAATGAAATTTTCTCACAAAAAGATTAAATTTCTTAACACTAAACCGTAGGCTAACACTTTGAGCTACTGAAGATTTTCCCATCATATACCAATATTTGTCTTATATTTGAGGCAAATAAAAACAAAATTCGCTGCTGATATACACTAACACTATTTTATGATGAAAAAAATCATTTTCTTTCTTTGTATTACGTTTACAGGCTGGGTTTCTGCGCAAAAAACAGCCAAAGATTCGCCGCTTATTCCTTATAGAATAGGCGAAAAATGGGGCTTTTGCGACCCTGCCATGAACATGGTTATCCCTTGCAAGTATGCAGATGCTTTGCCTTTTGATGCAGGAATTGGGCAGTTGCAAGACGAGCAGGGAAAGTGGCATTTAGTAACGGAATCGGGCAAAATTTCTAAGGGAATTGAGGCTGATTTTTTGACGGTTTTCTCCAATCAAATGGTTGTGTTTAAAAAAGACGAAAAATATGGCTTGATGAATAGCAAAGGGAAGGTTTTGGCGAACAATGTGTATGAAGAATTTATTAATTTTTATGGAAATGATGCCACTTGGATAAAAAAAGGGAATAAATATGGCGCACTGAATACAAAAGGGAAGGAAGTTATTCCGCCAATTTATGACGGGGTTTCGGGTCCTGAAAATGAAACTTTTGCGGTCAAGAAAGAAGGAAAGTATGCTATTTTTACGACTTCGGGCAAACAACTTACGGATTTTGTCTATGAGCAGGTGAATCTATTGTCTGATGATGTTTTTACGGTAAAAAAAGGGACAAATTGGCTGTTGTTAGATAAAAAATGCCAATTTATCAAGGATTTGGGCGATAGTTATGCTTTTGTGGGCGGTTTTGAGCAAGGATTAGCCAGAATTTCCAAAAATGGAAAATGGGGATTCTTAGCGGTAAATGGAGCGGAGGTTGTTGCGCCAATTTATGCAAGTACAGGTTGTTTGGGCGATGGGCTTTTTGTGTATTACAACGATAAACAAGAAATTGTGATAGATAAAACAGGGAAAATACTTCATGACGATTTAGATTATGCAAAATCTTTTGTGAATCAGTGTGCATTAGTAGACCAAAATGACAAAGTAGGTGTAATGAATCCGCAAGGAAAAATCATTGTTCCGTTTAAATATGCGCTTGTAAATGAGTTTTTTATGGGAGCTTATACCGTTGCAGAATTAGCTGGGAAAAAAATTATCATAGATAATCAAGGAAAAGAATATTTTGCCACAGATAAATATGCGTCAATCGAAAGTGATACAGGAAATTTATTCTTAGTAAACCAAGAAGGTAAAAAATTAGGCTATATAGACAAAAATGGAAAGGAATTTTGGCAGGATTGACACAAGATTTTCTATATTAGAAAATCTTGTCCCCTTCATTATACCTCCTTTTTTTGCCATTATCAAATGAATATCTACCCTTCTCACAAAAAACTGACATTCAATTTGTAATGTATTTAAACATTTGTGCTTGTATCACGTTAGGCAGTGTCAAACAATATTGAGATTCATTAATTGCCATTTACGCAAATCCTAAAATGCTTATTGGCAAGTTTAAGAAAACTGATAAAAGATGATAAAAGACGATTAAAAAGGGGAGTCCAGAAACCCCTAACAAACGGGGCGTATTCTGAAAAGCCATACGAGTAAGAAAAATTAAGAAATTGGTATGGAAAATATCGTAAAATTAGCCCAAATAATCATCGCATTATCTGTTGCGTTTGTTTGGGTTTTTAGGTTTGACAATGTCGTCAAGGAATTTAAGCAATTTGAGTTAAGCGATTTGATGCGAAGTTTTGTAGGAGCAGCTAAAGTCTCTTTGGCTACATTGCTTGTTGTGGGTATTTGGTATTCAACATTAGTGCTTATACCAGCTGTTTTGATGGGGCTATTTATGGTAGGGGCGCAATATTTTCACTTCAAAATAAGCAATCCTTTCATAAAACATCTCCCCTCTCTCATTCTTTTGATTTTATGCACTTTTATCGCATTATCATCAGCACAACTAATCTAAATATGAACATAGATAAAATATGCACTTTAGTATCAAGTTTGTCTTTCTTTGTTTATGTTGTCTCTTACTTTGTGGGAACGCATATGAAAAGTGAGTTCAAACGCTTTGGGCTAGAGAAACTTGGTTTACTAACAATAATCTTACAGTTTTTGGGTGCAGCAGGCTTGCTTGTAGGATTAATCTATAAACCGATTTTAATCATTTCATCTTTAGGACTTGGTTCACTCATGTTTTTGGGTTTGATTGTAAGAATAAGACTGAAAGACAGTCTTTGGATTTCCTTGCCTGCTTTCTTTTATATGGCATTAAATTTCTATGTTTTTTGGGAAGCCATAAGATAGTCGTTATGAAATAGTCAGATGCTACGCAAAATCTGTACAATCTGTTATCTACTCATTACAACTTTCAAGATATATATAAGTTTTTCCATGCTAAAACAATAGCCGCACGAACCCGTTTAGATTTTGAAAGAGGATTAGCTAGCTATAAAAATAGATAAAAACTCCTTTTGCAAACAATTACAAAAAATAATTTTTCAACAACAAAATTAAACTGCGCTAAACAATGCTCAATAATTTCAAAAAATCAGAATTAGCTATTCTCGCCCTTGCAATCATTTTAATATTTATTTCAGAGTATTATTATATTGTATTAGAAGACTTTAATAGAGCTATCTTTATTGGTCTGTGGCCTCCAACCATGCTTATCCTATTAATGTACATTAACTCAAAAAAACAAAAATGATATGGAAAATTTAGACCTAATATTTGCAACTACTTTGGTTTCAATTTTGTTTATAGTATTCGGAATAATCACATATAAAGAATTTTCGGAAGCTTCCAGAAATATTGCTGAAGAAGAAAAAAAATAAGTGATATATTAAGACACTTAACCTCACACAGATTTTCGGAGATAAAGAGTATTCTGATGCTTCCACAAGCTCAGCAGAGGCTAAGCTCAACAACCATGCAGATTTTTGCAAACTAAAACTTTACTTGTGAAAATCTGCAGTTGCGTCTGTGAAAACCTGGGTGAACCTAAATAGACATCTAAAATCAAACATCAAAAAATGAAAACAACTTGCTTTTCAAGCGATGATATTTTACAAATGGAAGCACTTACAAGAGCTGCATTTATGAACTCTTTGAGTGGCTTTAAAAGTGCTTCTTTGATTGGTACGGTTGATAATGAAGGACAAACAAATCTTGCCATTTTTAGTTCTGTGATACATATAGGCTCAAATCCTGCGCTCATCGGTTTTATCAATCGTCCTGATACCGTCAGCAGACACACTTTTGAAAATATTATGGAAACAAATTGTTTTACCATTAACCATATTAATAGAGCAATTTATCGAAAAGCACATCAAACTTCTGCCCGTTATCCCAAGAATATTTCTGAATTTGATGCCACGGGGCTGACAACAGAATTTGGTGCAGTCTTGCAAGCACCTTATGTAAAAGAATGTCAAATTAAATATGGATTAGCCTTTGTCGAAAAGCATGACTTAAAGATAAACGGCACTATTTTAGTTATCGGAAAAGTGGTAGAAGTAATCATTCCCGAAGATTTTTTGTTGCCGCATGGGGCAATTGACATCGAAAAAGCGGAAACAATCACTATCTCAGGCTTAGATACGTACCATGAAACGCATAAGTTATCTCGACTTACTTATGCTAAACCTGACAAATTTACAGAAGATATTATCTGAAAATCAAAATAAGTAATGTAGATAAAATAAGATACGAATTTGCTTTATTGTCCCGTTAGAGGCAAAATATCGGTAGAAAAATGATAAATCCCCATAAAACAACCTAAATTTTCGTGCTTGCACGAAAAATTGGACGAAATGGGGGCGGATTTTGCGAATTTCTACCGATA
>JAAFHL010000357.1 GCA_013298365.1 Bacteroidota bacterium
GAAATAAAAATAACTTATTATAAATTTTAACGTTTATAATATTATAACTATAATATTTGTATTTACAAGTTTACTATCCTTTAATGATTATAAAAAGACTATGAAACATCTTCCTTTCAAAAAAAATAAGTTTAATTATTTTTTTACAACATTATTGTTGTTTTTTCTTTGTTTTTCTCAACTTTTTGCCGCTACGCGTACAAGTACAGGCACAGGAAATTGGAATACCCCTTCTCTTTGGACGGGTGGAATTGTGCCTGTTGCAGGTGATGATGTTATTATTGCTTCAGGGCATACGGTTACGCTTAATTTAAATAGTCCTAATTTACTTACACTTACCGTGAATGGTACTTTACGTTTAGATGGGTATAACATAGATATATCAGGGGCTACAATAGTAAGTGGAGTTTTAGACGATAATGTTGCAGGTGGAATTAGTACTTTCAATGGCACTTTTACAGTCAATGCAGCAGGGACAGCACAATCTACAGGCATCAATCAATGGAATTTTGGAGGTAATATTACTAATAATGGTACATTTAACTTGTCTGGTAACTTAACTTATACATTCACTAATACCTTGACCATACAAGGCTCGTCAAATTTGAATTTTGGACAATCTACGGCTTTAAGTACAGGTACTATCAACTCTCCTTATACTGTAACAGTATTAAATTCGACTGCTTGGGTGAGTTTTAATGGTACGAACAATTTTACTATTAGTGGCACTTTAATCAATCAAAATACCAACTTTACCATTATACAAGGCAATATGGTAGGCACAGGTACATTTACCAATGATACCAATGCTACATTATTGTATGAAGGTGGGGCTTCGCCTATCGTTACCAATTTTAATGTGTCTGCTCCTGGGAATATGTTTAGATATAATGGAGGTACGCAGAATGTAAGAGGTGCTACCTATCATCACCTTGAAACTTCTAACAGTGGCACAAAATCGCTCACAGCAGCAGTTGCTTTGAATGGCAATCTTTCAGTAGTGGCAAGCTCTACGCTTAATGCCGCAACTTTTGATATGGACATAAAAGGTGGTATGTATTTGGCTGGTGGCGGAATATTCATTCCTCAACTACGAACAGTAACCTTTTCAGGCGGTGGTTCTTTTAACTTTGCTAATCAAGACCCCATCAATTTTTATAATTTGGTTGTAAATAAAACGTCTGATACAGATATTGTCTATGCCAATGGTAATATAAACGTTAATAATAATCTTACCCTTACCAGAGGACTTGTCTATTTGGGCAACAGCAATCTTACCTATGGAGGGGCTACAGGAGGGCTTACGCGTATCGATGGTTGGATAGTTACCAATGGCACAGGGGCTTTGATAAGATCTACTGGAGGTTCTAACCTTTCTTTTCCTGTGGGAAGTGCTACGCGATTAGGACGTATTGCTATAAACACTTGTGCCAATAATGCTTCTGTGCGTTTTGGTACTTCTACAGCAACAGTGCCTAACAATGGGACTGGCTCTTGGTTTATAAACAATGCTTCTACAAACTCTGGTGTATATTTTAGCAGTCCTATAGGTGTAGGTGTTTTGTATGGTATGAGTTCAATAGGCAGGTATAATGGCACTTGGAGCGCGTTGGCAACTCAACACCCCGGTTCAAGAGATTTTGAAACAACTACAGGGTTTGCTTTTTCTGGTAGTACAGTGGAGTTTGGTATTTATACGGCTAACCCTGCTATTTATTTTCGCACTACTTGGCAAGTAGGAGGGAACAATATCATCATACCCACAACAACGGGAACATACAATTATACGATTTGTTGGAAAAACCTTACTTCACCTGGCACAAACGAAAATAGTGCCACCAACCAAACAAATGGTTATACCATCGCTGGTTTGACCGATGGAGATATGTATGAAGTATATATCACAGGGGTTTTTCCACAGATTTTTTTCAACTTTTTTGCAACAGATAAAGCCGAAATCAGAACCATAGAACAATGGGGCAATATCGCTTGGGCGAGTATGGAAAACGCTTTCAATGGTTGTTCGAACTTGCAACTTAATGCTACCGATAATCCCAATCTAAGCGCAGTGACAAGCATGAATAGTATGTTTAGCAGTTGCACTGCTCTTACAGGAAACAGTAGCATGAACAGTTGGAATACAAGCAATGTTACAGATATGCAGCACGTATTCAATGGTGCGAGTAGTTTTAATCAACCTATAGGCTCTTGGAACGTGGGTGCAGTATCAAACATGGGTAATATGTTTCAGAATGCTACTTTGTTTAATCAACCTTTAGGTACTTGGAACACAAGCAATGTAACAAATATGTGGTATATGTTTGTTAATGCCACTTCATTCAATCAGTCTTTAGCAGGTTGGAATGTAAGCAATGTTAATAATATGGGGGGGATTTTAGAAAATACCAATCTTAATGTGGCAAATTATGATGCTACGTTGATAGGTTGGGCGAGTCAAACTGTAAAACCGAATGTAACATTAGTTTTTACAGGATTGCGATATTGTTCAGGCTTTGTGGCACGTAATATTCTTACTTCTACGCCTAATAACTGGGTTATTTCGGGCGATATCAATGATTGTCCTACTTTCAGTGCTATCACAGCTACGAATGTTACGACTACAAGCTTTACGGCAAATTGGACAGGGATTATTGGTGCAACAAGTTATGATATAGAAATTTCTACTTCAGGTTCGTTCACAGGAACGCCCACCCAAACAGGCATTACAGGCGTAAGTTCTGTGAGAACCGGTTTATCGCCCAATATGACTTATTATTACAGAGTGAGGCAAGGAACTCCTTCTGCGGGTACTTGGTCGAATACCAAAATGATTTCTACTATCTTGCCTGCGGGCAGTGGGAATACGCTTACTTTTGCAGGAACGACCAATATAAACACAGGCACTTCTACAAGTTTGCAAACCACTACTTTTACCTATGAAGCGTGGATAAAACTAAGTAACTTGCCTGCCTTAACGCAGTTCCCACACATCATAGGGAAAGATGGTTTTAGGAAAATTTTTGTGAATGATGATGGTCGAATAGGTTGTCTTGTTCGCAATACTGCCCTTACTACTTTTCAAACCTTTTCAAATAATCCCATAGTTGCTAATCAATGGTATCACGTGGCAACAACTTATGATGCAAGCAAAGTGTTGCGTTTGTATATCAATGGCGTTTTACAAACTAATACCGCTACCCTCACAGGGACAGAATTATTACCCAATTCTCTTATTTTAGGCACAGATGCTTTTAATTTTAATGGACAAATAGATGAAGCAAAAATATGGAATATAGCCCGCACTATCGCTCAAATCCAAGCAAGTATGTGTTCAAAATTGATAGGCAATGAAAGTGGTTTAGTGGCTTATTTTCGCTTAGATGAAAACACAGGCACAATGACAGAAAACAAAGCCTACGGAGCAAATTTTGATGCGAATTTAATTGGGTCACCAAGTTGGGCAACATCTTCTGCACCATTAGGCGATATATCTGTCAATACCTATGCAGGCTCAACCTTGACCTTGACAGATGTTGATGCAATGACTATTAATGATTTTTCAGGCACTCCCGCAGGTATTCATCTTTATAAAATAAAACAAGCACCTAATAATCTTACTCTTCCTACCAATTACACAACACTTTATAATTCGCGTTATTTTGGGGTATTTTTTGTGGGTGGCACTAATCCAAAAGGAGATTTGACTTATCAATATGCTACCAATACACAAGTCATAAAACCAAATGCCTTGCGTTTTGCACGTAGAGATGACCCAACAACTGCATGGACGCAATACGGAGCCGTTATTAATCGCTTGCAAGCAAAAGCTGTTAGACAATCTTCTATCGCAGGCGAATACATATTAGGAGAAAGAATCGGTATTACTTCTAATGCCAGAAATGGTGGACAAATGATTTTATTCAATGGCAGTTCACAATATGCACAAACAGGAAATCCTATTGTAGGCAATGATTTTAGCATAGAATTTTGGGCAAAGATGCCTTCTAATAGTACTATTTCTGGGACGAATTGGCATCAAGGCAGACCTTTTATAACAATGGAAGCCGCTGGTGCTATCAATGATTATGGTATTACCTTGTTGAATAATAAATTTGCTTTTGGTACAAGAGATGCATCAGGCACACCTTCTACCATTCAAAGCACTGCTGTTGTGGCAGTAGATAGTTGGAATCATGTAGCAGTAACTCGCAACAGCACCACAGGTGCAATTCAGTTGTATGTCAATGGAAAATTAGATGCAACAGGCACAGGTGCAACAGGTACATTGTCAGGAGGAACTTTGATGAACATTGCCAAAAATTTTGCAAGCAGTATTTATTGGAATGGGTACATAGATGAAATTCGTATTTGGAATACACCATTGTCTGCTAATACTATCAAAGATATGATGAACTTGCGTGCCAATGATACGCATCCTAATTTTCAAAATTTAGTGAGTTACTATCGTTTTGATGAAGGCACAGGTATTTATACAGAAGATTTACAATTAGGTAGTGATATGCAGTTTTTTAATGCACCTACTTGGGCAAGTGCAGACCAGCCCGTAGGCGATGGTTCTGTGCAACGCATTACAGTTAATACAGGTGATGGTTCATCTTATACTAATTTTACGACGCCCGGTGTATCTATGATTTTTCCTAATTCAGGACCTTATCCTAATGGTGATTTAGTGGTTACGAGATTAGAAACTGCTCCAGAGAGTTATCCAAATGTATCTGCTCCTAACAATAGCAATAATTTTATATCTTGTTATTGGGTGATTCGTAATTATGGTACAAATCTTACTTTTAATAATTTATTAGAAATGCGATTAGAACAACCTGTCAATGATAATTTGGGTGGACAACCATTTTCTGCTTTCAAACTTTACAAACGCCCTGACAATGCAACAGGTGCAAGTAGTTGGAATTTTGTACAGAATGCGACAGGTTTTGGTAGTTTGCGTTTCGCAGGTGGTCCAACAGATATTGACCAATTCAGTCAGTTTATCATTGGCTCAGTTACAGCACCTTTATCAGTGGGTTGGGTCAATTTTGATGGGCAAAGAATCAACACCAATCAAGTAGAGTTACGTTGGACTACTGCCACAGAAACACGCAATATGGGCTTTGAGATTCAAAGAAGTACAGATGGTAAAGAGTTTACAACCATTGGTTTCAAAGATGGTGGAGGCAATAGTTCACAAACACGCCGTTATAGTTTTGTAGATGACAATGCTTCGTCTTCTTACTATTATCGTTTGAAACAGTTGGATATTGATGCAGTGTATGAGTACAGCAAATTAATTTATATTAGATTAGAAAGTAAAAC
>JAAFHL010000358.1 GCA_013298365.1 Bacteroidota bacterium
ACGTGAGGAAATGAAGAAGGTTACAACTGATTTGCTTCCTCCTGGCATGGATTTGGGCAAAATTGGGTTTTAAGTAAAAAATATTTTTTGATTTTTCGCAACCATTCAGTGATGCGCATTTTCATGCAGAGTTATATTCAGCGAAAATCTGTGCTTAAATCTGTGTGAACTTATATGGTTATAATTTCTCATTTACCTTTTATTTCTACAATGACTTCATTTCCCAAAGTAGCCGTAATTATATTGAATTGGAATGGCAAAAAATGGCTGGAAACTTTTTTGCCTTCTGTTGCACAAACAAGCTATCCTGCCGCCGAAATATGGATTACGGATAATGGCTCTACTGATGATAGTGTGGCTTTTGTGCGTGCGCAATATCCGCAATTCAAGGTATTGGAATTGGATAAAAATTATGGCTTTACCGAAGGAAATAACAAATCGCTGCCGCATATAGATGCGCCTTTTTATGTATTGCTAAATAGCGATGTAGAGGTGAGTCCAAACTGGTTAGCACCTTTGGTAGAATGTATTACGGCTGATGATAGCATCGCAGCCGTTCAGCCAAAATTGCTTGCCTATCATGCCAAAAACCATTTTGAACATGCAGGCGGTGCAGGCGGAATGATGGACATGTTGGGCTATCCTTTGTGTAGGGGCAGAGTGTTTGATACCGTAGAAGAAGACAACGGACAGTTTGAAACGCCTGCCGAAATTTTTTGGGCAACAGGCGCATGTTGTTTGGTGAGAAAATCGGTAAGTGATGAAATTGGCTTATTTGAGCCTGACTATTTTGCCCATATGGAAGAAATAGATTTTTGTTGGCGTGCCAAAAACAAAGGCTATAAGATTTTTTATGCCCCTAAAAGCAAAGTTTGGCATGTAGGCGGTGGCACTTTGCACAAATCTAATCCCCGAAAAACCTACTTAAATATCCGAAACAGCCTTTCTACTTTGGTAAGAAACCTGCCTACGAAATGGATAATACCCATGGTTTTTGCTCGCCTCTGTCTTGACGGCGTTTTTGGAATTGTACTTATGCTAAAAGGTGATTTCCCCAATATTGGGGCGATTCTTCGGGCGCACTTTGCTTTTTATGCCCAAGTACCTAAATGGTTGCGTATGCGAAAAAGCCTGTGGGCAGGGCAAAAATTGACCTTACCCCAAACAGGCATGTTGAATAAAAGTGTGGTTTGGGGCTATTTTGTCAGGGGCAAAAAGGTGTTTAATGATTATGTGTAGGTTCTCGCAGATTTGCACAGATAAAGAACGCAGATTTGCGCAAATTAGGATTGTTATCTCTGAAAATCTGCGGTTAAATCTGCGTTCATCTGCAAGAAATGATTACTACTTCGGCAACTCATCTTCTATGCCCCCTTCTTCCTCATCTTTCCGCAAATCTTTCTCCAACTCTTTCTCCCAATCGCCATCTTCATCAAACTCCTTATCTTCCCAATCATCTAAATTAAATTCCTCCAAGAAATCTTCTGGGCTGAAACTTTCGCCTCGCACTTCTTCCAATTCGTCTGTCATATATTCATCGTCCCAGCGGGTTTCTTCGGGCGTGGGAAACAGCATAGGACCCGTATAGCGAGGGTCTTGCCGCAATTCAAACTCTACTCGCCGATTTTTTCGCTTGTTTTCGAGATTGTCGTTTGGCACAAGTGGGCGAGACTCCCCATAACCTTCGGCAATGAGCCGCAAAGGGTCTATTTCGCCTTCTTTTACCACATAGTTTTTGATTTGAACAGCTCTCCTTTTCGACAAATCCTTGTTATAGTCTTCGCTCCCATCAGAGTCTGTATGCCCTTTTATTACGACAATAAACATAGGATAACGTTTCATAAATTTTATCAAATAATCCAATTTCGGTTTGGCAGAAAAGGCTAAATCTGCGCTATTTTCCGAAAATTCCAAGGATTCAAAAATCAAAGGTCTATCTTCTTTAAAACTTTCTGTAAAGACATTAAAAGTCGTATCTTTACTTTTGATAGACATATCATTCCGAATAGTCAGGTAATTATCTCCCACAACATAGATACGATAGTTGTTTTTTGGACGGAGATTAAATTCAAAATAGCCATTTTCATTGATTTTTTTGGGCGCAATTTCAATTCCCTCATCTAAATCCACCACAACCACACGTCCTACAAGCGGCTTTTTGGTAAGCGAATCTATCAGATAACCACTTAATTTGTAAGTCGCATCAGGGCGAGCCTCCATCGGCATATTGAAGGAATATAAATCAAAATCTTGCTTGTCTTCTTCTCTGTCTTTCACATCAGATTTTGCATAGTAAATACGTGTACCTGAACCATTTATGCTAAAATAATATTCACTACCTGGCGTATTGATAAGTGGACCTAAATTTTGTGGCTCGTCCCATTGCAAACCCGTCCAAGAGGATTTATATATGTCATAATTTCCATATCCTCGCAATTGTCCCGTAGAAGCAAAATACAAAGTTTTATTGATTTGATTGTAAAAAGGCGTAATCTCATTTTCGGGTGTATTGACAACGGGTCCCATATTATAGGCAGGACTCCACATCGTATCACTTTCTCGCAAACAATAATAAATATCTGTTCCGCCAAAGCCACCCCTACGATTTGAGGCAAAGAAAAGCATCTGCCCATCGGGAGAAATATTGGGGTGTGAATCCCATTCTGCCGAATTGATACGGGCATTATAGCCCTTCACATTTTCCCATTTCCCGCCTTTTCCCCAAGTTGCATGGTAAATATCGCAATCTCCCAAGGCTTTTTCTTCATTGCAACGCGTAAAAAAAAGTTCTTGTCCATTAGGAGAAATACAGGCAGAACCTTCATTGTATTTGGTCGTATTAATTTCAGGTCCCATTGATTCTGCAAGCCCCCATCTCCCTGTACGGTAGTCTCTTATCGAAAAATAAAGTTCCTCATTGTCTCGGGTAAAAATATAATCTACCTCTTTTTCTGCCCCTCTACGAGACGTAAAAATCAAAACACTATCGGAAGGGTGCATAAAGGGTCCGTAATCAGGCTCGGGGGAATTGATGTTTTTACCCATATTCACCATCACCCTACGAGGCGGAATGAGGGTATCAATCCTTTTGCGCAGCTCCAAAATCTCATAATATTCTGACAAAGGAATCCAGTCGCAGCGAGTAGGCAGGCGCAAAGAATCGGCAGAAGGCGGCGGTACACGAGGTCCTTTGCTGTGTTTTGCTGCCAATTCGTACATCATCAAGGCACGAGACGTATCTTTCAGGATTTGAAAATCGTGCGCAAGCTCCCACAGCATGGCATTGTCTCTCGAAAAATTTTCGATGCCAAACTGTGCTACATATTTGGAAAGTAGTTGTTGATGCAAACGAGTAGTATCTTTTGCCGCCTGAATCTTTTGCAAGAGTTTTTTGTCATAATAATATTTGTTAGCCGTAAGCTTAGAAAAAGGAATAGCCTCTCTCCTTACCCCTTGGCTATCAGCCTCTTGAATATAAATAGACTTGATTTTATCTAAGGTCATGCCCTGCCCAAATTGAGCATAGATGAAAAAACACCACAAGCTGAGGCTCGCAAAGATTAGGCTACGCAACATATTGTTAAATCAGTTATCAGTGAACAGTTATCAGTAAACAAGTTGTGCCTTGTGCAATCGCCCAAATACAACGTGGAGAAATAGGATATGATTATTTTGGCAAACATATCAACAAAGTTATAAGTATTTTTCGAGGAAATATTGTATTTGTTGCAAAAATTATTCCTAATTGGGAGAAAGCTATTTTTTGAAAGCGCATATATGGCTAAAAAAACGATAACTTACATTTGGAGCGGGGCTTGTTTGCTTGATAGAAAATAATTTTGTGATTTAAATACCCGTAACACTCGTTGTAAAGGAATTAATAATGTAAAATTAAAAATTAACGAAAATACTAATAACTAAGTAATGCACATAAAATAAAGTACGAATTTTTATCACGCATTATTTCTCTGTTTCGCCCTGTGCCGTAGGCACAAAATATCGGTAGAAATGGTAACAAATCCCCCAACATTACATATTTTTTTGTGCTTGCACGAAAAATTTGATGTGAGCGGGTGGTTTCTCTTATTTTTCTAGCGATATTTTGCCCCTAACGGGGCAGGACGCAAATTAATACTTTATTTTATTCACATTACTAAGGAATTAGCATTTTAAAATGGATACTTTATTTTATTTCCATTCCAAATGTATTTTCTTGGATAATTATCAATGTTTTCATACAATTTTGCTAATTTTGGGTAGAATCAATATTTTATTGCCTACTGCTTGAAAAATGATTTTATGGGGATTATTTTCCGTAAAAAACACTTAGGTTGGGCGAATTTCTCAAAATCCACCCAACCTCTCGGCTTAGTCTGTATAGTTACTGTTTTACGCCACAGCGTAGCCAGTATAAGCACGTACATAGTATTTGTTTGTTTTTTACAAAGATACAAAAAGTGTTGCTATTTTTATCAAATTTAGGTTGGCGAAACGCCAATTTGTTTATCAGACCATGACTTGCAGGCTCATTTGTAAAAGAATCTTGCAGCATAATTCCTGAAAAATGAAATTGTAAAACACATCTTCTACTGATTGATTTTGATTAAAATGTCTGATTTGATGCTTTGGCTTTAGCCAAAGAATCTGCGTATTTGGCTAAAGCCAAAGCACCATTAAGCTAAAATTTTCGGACATAATGGTTAAAATCATATTGTATATCAAAGCGTTGTTATTTGTTAAACCCAAAGGTATGATAGCTGCATAAATTAATCATTTAGCTACGCAATAACCTAAAAGTCGTTTTATCTACCAAGACAAAACGACTTTTAAGCCTTTTTACAACAACGGAAAATACCTATCTTCTATCACCCCAAAATGCCAGCGTTGATGCCCAGCAATCATAAAACCCAAAGATAAGACACAATATTTCATGCCATTTGCACCATTGCCAAGTTGCTGTAACATTTCGGGTAAAAAAGATTTGTACATAGCTATTGTGCTTTTTCTCAAAAGAATAAACTCCTCATACAAATCTTCCAAAGTGCGGCGATTTGCTTGCGCATTTTGAGCATAATCATCTTCTTCATATGGAGTCATCATTTGCTTTTCGCCCCTTGCAATCGCAATAACACGATAAGAAAAAATCCTTTCTGTATCAATGCAATGCTGCAAAACATCTTTAACTGTCCATTTTCCAGGTGCATATACCTGCTCACCCAATGCTTTCCACTTTTCTAATGGCGCATTTTCCAATTCTTGCAAACTCGTTTGCAATGCCTCCAAATAGCTCACATCTTCTGTCAGGTTGATGTATCTATC
>JAAFHL010000359.1:0-3134 GCA_013298365.1 Bacteroidota bacterium
TTGGCACTTATCAATGCCAAAATGTGCGAAATGTTTGAAATAGAAGTGCCTGTGAGCGATTTAATAGGTAAAGCATGTTCTGAATGTGTGCATTATCTAAAACCCAAGTTCAAATATCCGTCTATGTTTGCCTCGTATATTTTGGAAAAAAACCTTTCAAAAGATGTGGCAACTGACATAGAATGGGAAATGAGTGATGGAAAAGTCTATTCTTGCGACTTTGTGCCGATACATGCTGACGGCAAATATATGGGCGCATTGTGGCAATTTCGTGATGTTACAGAGCAACATGTTCAAGCGCAAAACATGCGAGAAGCGCAAGAGCGTGCAGAGGCTTCTTCTAAGGCAAAAGAGATTTTTTTGGCAAAAATGAGCCATGAAATTCGTACCCCTATGAATGCGATTTTGGGCATGGTGGGTTTATTGGAAAACACGCATTTATCGGGCAAACAAAAAAGTCATTTAGATGCCGTAAAAATCTCTGCACACAATCTTTTGACCATTATAAATGATATTTTAGATGTATCTAAAATAGAATCGGGTTTATTTACGCTTGAAGATATAGGCTTCTATACCAATAAGTTAATCGAAGTTTCGGTAAGCTCATTGAGCTATATGGCTGCGAGTAAAAGCATTGCACTTGATACCTATATAGACCCTCGCATACCTGCTATTTTGATTGGCGACCCTGTGCGTATCAATCAAATTTTCTTGAATTTATTGAGTAATGCTATCAAATTCACCTTAGAAGGCTGTGTAACTTTGCGCTGTGAGATGGTGGCAGAAGATGAAACAAGTTGTGAAATTGAGTGCAAAATCATGGATACGGGTGTGGGAATTGATGCCTCAAAATTAGATGCGATTTTTGAGATTTTTACCCAAGAAGATGAAAGTACTACCCGCCGATTTGGTGGCACAGGTTTAGGGCTTTCTATTTCTAAACAGTTGGTAGAAATGATGAATGGCACGATAAAAGTAGAGAGCAAAAAAGGTGTAGGCACGACTTTTTCCTTCCGTTTAGCCCTCAAAAAAGGCACAGAAGCTGACCTGCCAAATGATTCGATTTCGCCTACTGCGTATCGCAGCCTAAGAGGAATCAAAGCTTTATTGGTGGAAGACAATACCATGAATCAATTTTTGGCAACAGCTATTTTAGAAAGTTGGCATGTAGCAGTAGAGATTGCAGAAAATGGAAAAGTTGCCTTGGATTTGCTGCGCAGCAAAAAATATGACATTGTATTAATGGACGTACAAATGCCGATTATGGGCGGCGTTGAGGCTACACGTCATATACGGGAGACCTTAAAAATGGACATTCCTATCATTGCGGTAAGTGCAAATGCCTTGAAAGGAGATAGAGAGAAATATTTGGACGCAGGCATGAATGATTATGTTTCAAAACCTTTTGAACAAGATGTTTTATTCAAAAAAATCACAGAGCTTTTGGGCAATATCAATGATTATTTGGAAAGACAAGAAAACACGAAATTGCCTACAAATCAAGCGGCGCAGCCCTTGACAGTCAGCATGTTAGCACAACAACTGTATGACCTTTCCAAATTACGAGCAACTTCTCGTGGCAATGAAGCATTTGTGCAACGTATGATAAAACTGTTTTTAGAACAAATCCCAGATTCCCTCAAACAACTGAACGATGCCTATAAAAATGGCGATTTAGACAAAGTGAGAGGCATTTCTCATCAAATAAAACCTACAATAGATGCACTAAGTATTCATCAACTCAAGGCGGAAGTGCGTCTTATTGAAAAATATGCGGAAGAAGTTTCAAACTTAGAGGAATTAGATATGTTGATAGAAAAAGTGAATCAAGTAATGCAGTTGGTTTTGTCAGAAATTCGCAAGGAGTTGAACTGAAATACCTCAATTGAAAAACAACAAAAACCCCTGTTTGCTTTATCACAAACAGGGGCTATTATTTAATTATTAACTTTTAATTATTACGCTTGTGCAACTTCTGAACGTTTTCTTTCTTCATATTTCAAGAACATATCTAATGCTACTGCCGAAGCTACGAAAATAGAAGAATATGTACCGAAGATGATACCCATAAAGATGGCGAACACGAAACCTTTGATAACTACCCCACCAAAAATAAGCAATACCAATGCAGAAAGCAAGGTAGTACCAGCAGTAATCAAGGTACGACTAAGTGTTTCATTAATAGCGTTGTCGAAAGTCGTACTCAAATCAATATGCGGATGCTCTGCCAAGTTTTCACGAATACGGTCAAATACAACCACCGTATCATTGATAGAGTAACCAATCAAGGTCAAAATCGCAGCGATAAATGCTTGGTCAATCTCTACATTGAACGGCATAGGAATGATGCTAAAAATAGAGAACAAACCTAATACGATAATTACGTCATGCACCAAAGAGGCAACCGCACCCACAGAGTATTGCCATTTGTAGAAACGAACCAAGATATACAAACCAATAATCAACAAAGCGAAAATAACCGACAATAAAGCCGAAGTTTTGATGTCATTTGCAACCGTTGGACCAACGTCTGTTGTACTCAAAATTTGGGGTTTAGTTCCTTTTACAGATTCGTTCAAGCCTTTCATCATCAAATCTTGTACTTCTTGTCCAGCACTTGCTACATCTTGTTTGTAAGAAGTAGTAATCTGAATACGAGATGCAGAAGAAAGGGTTTTTACGACAGGCGCTTCTCCAAAAGATTTTTCTAAACCTCCACGAACCGCTACCATATCAGATTCTGACATGGTTTTGCCCATTTCTACCATATATTGACGACCACCTTTGAAATCTACCCCTGTTTTAAACCCAACAGCTATCATAGAAATGATGCTAACACCAAGCATAACCGCAGAGATTTTGTAGAACATTCCCTTATTTTTGCTAAACTTGATGTCAATGCCTGTAAACATTTTCAAGGTTCGCTCACTACCAAAGTCAATATTTTTGTTATTGTCAGCATACCATTCCAAAATCAAACGAGTAAACAACAAAGCAGCAATCAAAGAGGTCAAGATACCAATAATCAATGTTACGGCAAAACCTCTAATAGGACCGATACCAAAAGCATAAAGTACTACCCCTGTAAGCAAGGTTGTAATGTTTGAGTCCATAATAGAAGAAAACGCATTGGC
>JAAFHL010000359.1:3144-5279 GCA_013298365.1 Bacteroidota bacterium
GTTTTACCCAAAGACAATTCCTCCCTAATACGCTCAAAAATAAGTACGTTTGCATCTACCGCCATACCAATCGTCAAGATAATACCCGCCATACCTGGCAACGTAAGTACGATACCAAAAGCAGCAGAAGCCCCAATCAAACACAACAAGTTAAACAACAAAGCAAGGGTTGCAATCATACCTGATTTACGATAATACCACATCATAAACAGAATGGTAAGCAGAAGTGCCACAAGGAATGACATCAAACCACTGCTGATATTGCTTGCCCCCAAAGAAGGTCCTACAATGTCCTCTCCCATGATACGAGCAGGTACAGGTAATTGCCCTGCTTTCAATACGTTAGATAAGTCTTTTGCTTCTTCTGGCGTAAAATCACCTGTGATTTGTGAACGACCACCCGCAATTCTACCTTGTACAACAGGATAAGAATAAATCATATTGTCCAAAGAAATCGCCACAGATTTACCTGTATTTCTTTCAGTAATATTTGCCCAGTCTTGCGCACCTTCAATTGTCATGGTCATATCTACTTGATACTGACCAACTTCATTTGCATTGATACGAGCAGAAGAAACTTTATCCCCCCCCAAAACAGGTAGGTTATTTTCAGAACGAATCGCAATCAAAGAATGGTAAGGTCCTAAATTTGGCTTCAAAGACCACATAAAAATCATATCATCAGGAATGATAGCTTTTACTTCCTCATTACGTAGATATGAATTTACTTTTGCCGTATCTTCTGGCATAGAATAACCTACAATAGGCGAATTTCCTTGGATTTTGTTGAAATCAGGCGGCAATAATTTCGCAAAAAATGGATTTTCTTTTCTAAATTTATCAGCTTTCTCATCTTGAGACATGCCTGTTGTATCAGCACCAGCATTTGTATCGTTTGCTGCTACGTCTTTTTTATTCGTATCTTTTTTAGCTGCAACTGCATTAGAATCGCCTTTTTCAGTCTTGGTAGAATCTGTTTTTGCAACTTCTTTTTTCGTTGTATCAATTCCTTCGATACCTTTTACAACATCATTGATTTTAGAAACAACTGGAAAAGCTTCATTAATCGTATAAGTTTCCCAAAACTCCAATTTCGCAGTACTACGCAATAATTTACGTACACGCTCAGGCTCTTTCACCCCTGGAAGTTCTACAATAATACGACCTGTACTTGCTTGTAACTGCAAGTTAGGCGAAACAACCCCAAATTGGTCAATACGAGTACGCACAATGTTAAAAGTACGGTCAATCGCAGAAACAGATTCTTCACGAAGCATTTTTTCAACGTCTGCAGCAGGGCTACTTACGCTGATACTACGCTCTTGATTAGCAAAAACAGCCCCAAGATTTACGGCAGGATTGATTCTTTTAATTTCTTCTAAGAACAAATCTACATACGATTTTTGTTCGGTTTGCTTACGAAGAGAAGCATTTCTAAGTGCTTTATTAAATGTACTATCCGATTTAGCGTTAGGTGCAAGCTGACGTATGATATCATCAACCCCTACTTCAAGCGTAGCGAACATACCGCCTTGAAGGTCAAGACCCAAGGTAAAAGACTTATCCAAAGAAGATTTGTAATCTTTTTGAAAACCTGCCTCATCTTTTTTGAGGTCTGCAAGCTCTCTACCCGCAGCAGTGTCACCAAGTGAATACGCTTTTTCAAGCCTATCTAACTTGCTTGTCATACGGAATTGTTGTACCTGAAAATACAGGTTGTACATACATATAGCAAGGAAGATGCTAAGTAGTACAATAATCGTGGTTTTATTTCTCACGTTTTTATAAAATTATGAATTATGTTGAAAAATGATTTAGGAAACCGTTACAAAGGTCTCCGACCGTTTGTAAGGTTTTGCGTATCTAATATTTACACAGTTTAGTGCCTTTCAAGCGGTCGCAGACCCTTGAAACGGCATAGACATAGTAGGTGGGGCAATCGAAAAGGGAATACTTTCTTTCATTTTTATAGAAAGAAAAGCCAAAATATGAGGGAAAGTTACTTGAAAATATTGTTTATCGGAAACAGATAATAGGGTAAATGAACTTATTTTTTCTATAAAAATAGCAATAGCAGATATATGAATATTATGAATTATCGCATTTTTGTATGAGACAACATGCTCCTTATCAAA
>JAAFHL010000036.1:0-5470 GCA_013298365.1 Bacteroidota bacterium
TACCTGCACCGCCACCGCCGCCGCCGCCAGAAGAGCAACATCCAATGCCGCCGCCGCCGCCGCCACCGCCACCGCCAGCGATAGTTCCATTGTTGATAATGGTAATGTTTACCCCTGCGCCTCCCAATACAGCATCTCCCCCTGCACATCCACCATTTGAACCAGCATCACCACTACATACCCCATCTGATTCTTGTCCGCCATTTCCACCATTTCCACCTCTTCCCCTAATTGTTCCATCATTTACGATGGTAAGTTGCGTACCAGAAGGAAGTCCACTACAATTGAGGGCAGGATTAACAGAGCTTACTGCACAGCCCCCACACGCCCCAATGATAACACCTGCATCGATAGTGAGTTTAAGACAACGAGGCGCAGCCACGCTGCCAAATAATGAAAATACATTTACACAGTTTTGACTTGTGGTAAGACATATTTCTACTACAGGACAGCAATAAGATTGCCAAAATCCGCCACTACAACCTGCTGCTACATAGTAGTTTAGACAATTTTCGGTTGTATTGTAAATATGAAGCCCATTATCTGGAGAAGCGATGGCATTGCGCTGTGTTTGCGTCATACGAGGAAAGAGAATTCCTTTTGTTACAGAGTTAATATCAACCACTGCAGAGGCAGCAGCCGTACCTGCATTTCCCGTACCACTTGTTTCTGCCGCAATGGAAACAGCACCTCCATTTGCATTATCTACCGCCATTGTAGCATTTGTACCTGCGCCAGCTGCGCCCCCTTGGTCTGTAAAGAACTTGATAGCAGCGGCATTAGAAGCAATACGAATCCAGTTGCCAGCTGTTTGAGAGTACAAACCCAAATCGCTTGTACCTGTAATGGCAAGAGGTGCGGCGGGGTTTGCATACGTTTGAATGACCCCATTTCTTACGGCAAGTCGTCCATTAATGTCTAGGTTTTGTGCAGGAGCAGTTGTTAAATTTACCCCAACAAAATTGCCTTGTGAGTTGATAAGCAAGGGTTTACTATTCCATGTTTGTTGCAAGCCAAAACTTGCATTGCTACCAATTGAATAATCTACAGTACCACCATTATATCCTACAGCAAAAGGATAAGAGGCATTAGTCGCTGCCGTTGTACCTGCTACAATGGTATTATTAATGTGCAAACGATTGGTAGGAGCATTTATACCAATCCCGATAAATCCGTCAGTTGTAGCGGCATCATTTCCTTTTACAAAAAGAGAAGGTGTTGCGCTACTTGCTTCTGTAACGATAAAATCGCCAAGCCCAGTAAGGTCATGTGTGTAATTATAAGCTGCACCTGTGATAGTAGTATTTTCTACCAAGCCTCCCCCTTGACGTATTCTGCCTGCAACGTTATTGTAGTACAAGCCATTATCTACATCAACTAATCCAGATGGGTCAATCCAACCTGGCACACCTGCTGCGGTTGTTCCCCAAACCATATTACCTTGTGCCCCTGTAGGACCCGTTACAACCCCTGCTTGATTGAGTGCATTTGTTGCCACAGCAATATTCATAGCAGCGGCTCCTATGACTTGCCCTGTGCCATTTGTAACAGTTATAGGACCTGTTCCTGTTACGTTTTGTCCTGTAATGGTACTATTTGCAGCTATCCAACCTGGCACACCTGCTGCGGTTGTTCCCCATACCTGATTCGGATTCGCACCACCTGCCGTAACTAAACCTGCACTTGTCGCTGAGTTGTTGGCTACATTAATGGTCATGTCGCTTGTACCAATGACTTGATTTGTGCCATTTCCTATCGTAATAGCTGGATTTGCAGTTGTTACATCACTTGCATTTGCTGCCAAAACAGTCGCAGGGGGCAGTTACCAAACCTTTTTGAGAAACCGTATTATTTTGTACATCTAATGTCAAATTTGAACCACCAACCACCTGCCCTGTTCCATTTGTAACCACAACTGCGCCACTTGCAGCATTTACAACATCATTTGTAGTTAAAGCAGCATTACTTCCTACCCATGAAGGCGTTCCTGTGGCTGAAACTACTAACACTTGTCCTGAAGTGCCAATGCCCAAATTTACCCAATCCGTTCCATCAAAATACATGATAGAACCATTTCCTTCCCCTGTGATAGAAATATCTGTTCCGTCAACTGCATTGTCTTGAATGGTATTTCCCCCCGTCATACTCATAATAACATCGCCCGAAGTAGGGTACTCAACAGGTGTGTTTGTGGCATCTCCAATCCAAATATTTCCTGTACTAAGCGAGCTTGGGGTAGCAGGATTTATCCAAACAGGAATACCAGAGTTGTTAATGGAAAGAATTTGCCCATTTCCGCCATTATTTAAAGAATGGAGTGTGCCTAAATTATCTACCCATACCATACGGTCATTAGCGGTGAGTGGTAGTCCATTAGATGCCCCAGCAGAAGACATACCATCTATGCGAACTGTCCCCCCTGCAACATGTAGTTTTTCTAAGGGATTAGCCGTGCCAATCCCTATATTTTGGGCGTAAATTGCTCCTCCTGTAATAAAAGCAAGTAGAAAAATCGTAATTTTCTTGTTCATACAGCCGTGAATTATTGTTTCAAAATTAATATATTATATAGACTTGGTTTATTGTGCGCATTACCCCTAATGTTTTAGCAAGGTAGTTTGAAGCGTTAAAGGTAGATAAAAAATGTCGTAAAAGAAGTTTTTTAGAAAAAAAATCTTTTTTTGTCTACATTTAGGCAACTAACCAACATATATTCCTATCTTTCCCCTGTATTTCATTATGAACAGACTTTTTTATTATGAACGTAAAATCTTTTCTGTATATTTTATTTCTATTTTTTATAGGCAATATATCATTTGCGCAAGTTACTTTTTCTGGCAAAATCACAGATATAAACCACAATCCCATTGAGTATGTGAGTATTACGGACAAAGATAACACAATTGGTACAATGACAGACGATAATGGCATTTTTTCCTTAAAATTGGCGAAAAAAAGCTATGTTTTTGTGATTCGATACATTGGCTTTGAGGAAAAAAGAGATTCTTTTTTCTTGACAGAAGACCTGCAAAAAGACTATATTTTGCAAGAAGAAGCCCTTACTACGCAAGAAATCTATATAACAGGCGATGGCAGAGACCCTGCGTATGGCATTATTCAAAAGGCGATTGATGCCAAAAATCAAAATGCGCATCCTTTTTCGCAATATACCTATCAGGCTTATACCAAGACCATTATCGGTTTTCCTCGCAGTTTTAATCCTGATAGCATGAATCTGGATATTGGCATTAAAATCGGGAAAGCTAAGAAAAAAACGGAGGAGAAAAAGCCTGAACCTGAATTGGAATCCAAAATTTTGTATCTCTCTGAAACCTTTTCAGAAATGAAAGTGAAAGAGCCTGAAAAAGTGAAAGAAACGATTTTGAGTTCTCGGGTAAGTGGCGATAAATCTTCGTATAGCATGTTTGGCAATATGATTAGTCGTTTCAATCCCTACGACAATCGCCTTGTGATGGAGGGGATTTCGGATAGAGGCATCATTTCACCTGTGGCGGACAATGCTTTTTTTTATTATGATTTTAAATTATTGGGAACGACTACTACACGAGGGCAAAAGGCTTATAAAATTCAAATATTGCCCAAACGTTTGTATGACCCTGTTTTTCGGGGAACGATATATATTGCCGATAATTCGTTTGCTATCAAAGAAATAGACGTATTTACGACAAAACAACAGCAAATTGAGGTGATGGACACGCTGCATTTGAAGCAGCAATATACACTTGTAAATGATAAATGGCTGCCTTACACAACTCGTATGGGCTTTGATTTTGTGTTTGATTTGCAAGTGGTAAAGTTACCATTGTCAGGCTTTTCGATTTCCCTGCTCTCCGAGTTTGATACAAATCCAACATTAGACAAAAAAACCTTTAATGGCGAAGTCATTGCTATCACAGATACAGCCCTCAACCGCCCCAAATCTTTTTGGGACAATAACCGCCCAATTCCGCTTACAACGGAAGAACTTTTTGACTACGAACTCAAAGACAAGTTGGAAATGACCAGAAACTCCCCCCATTATTTTGATTCTGTACAACATAAAAACAACTCCAAATTAGATGCCATGAACCTACTTTTATTGGGAAAAACATTAAGGTATCGAAAATCAAATAGTGAAGTAGTTATTTCTCCTATGTTAGAAGCAGTTGGATTTAATCCCACAGAAGGCTTTTTTATTGCACCAGAAGTAACTTGGAAAAAGAAGTTTAGCAAAGAAAGAAGCCTTACCTTAAAGCCTACTCCACGTTATAGTTTTAATCGGCAGAAATTTAGTTATAAGATAGAAAGTGAATGGAATAGCCATCCCAAACATTTTGAAAAATGGAAAGTCTCTGGGGGAAATTATGTTCAAGAATTTAGCCATATTCCGCAAATAGACCCCTTTTTCAATAGCATAAACTGCCTTTTTTATAAACGTTCTAATCTTCGACTATTTGAGCAAAAGTTTGCGCAGGTTGGCTATGAAAGAGAGCTTTTTAATGGCTTTTCGGCAGGCATTTCTTGGGGCTATTTTGATAGAAGGAATTTAGAAAATATCACAAATTATTCTTTTGTACAGAAAAAACACCCCGAAGATTATGCGCCAAACTATGTTGCATTAAATCCTATTTTTACGCCAAATATGCCTGTACACCATGCCAATATAGGTGAAATAGTACTTACTTATACACCTGCTAATCAATTTATTAGTGTGCCATTTGAGAAAAAATCATTAGGTTCAAAATATCCAACTTTCCAATTTACTTATACACAGGCTTTTGCTTTTCAAACAAGTGATGCCAATTACCAAAAAATAAAGGCTGCTGTGTATGCGAAAACGCCTTTGGGCATATTCGGAACACTTTCTTGGAAGGTATCATCAGGGCAGTTTTTGCAACAAAAACAAGTATATTTTCCGGATATGTTTCATTTCAAAGGCAACGAAACGAGGGTACATGTTGGCGAATTTGATGTCTTTTATTTGATGCCTTATTATGCTTTTTCCAATACAAAACCCTATTTAGAAGCCCATGCAGAACAGTCTTTTCAAGGTTTTTTATTCAATAAAATTCCGCTTATTCGCCAATTGCAACTGAATGAATATGTAGGTGTACATTTGTTAAAACAAGCAGGAACTAATCCTTATTTAGAGTTAAATGTAGGGCTTGAACGTCTTTTGATGAAAGTTGTCCCTTTACGCATAGATTTTAATATGCGAATTTTAGGTGATGTGGGGCAGAGATTTGGCTATAAATTGGTTACACAAGATATAGGAAATGCAGCGATTCAATTAAGGAATTAAAACAAGTAGGTAATTTCAACATGTCTGCCATTAGAATCGGTGCTTTTCTTGTGCCGCTGTGCCACACATAATTGATTTGAATATATTTGCAAATAGGATAATTTTAATTGAAATATGCGATTTTTTGGCATCTTTCATATTTGTATCTGCGTATCTAAAAGGTATCAG
>JAAFHL010000036.1:5480-19257 GCA_013298365.1 Bacteroidota bacterium
TAATTTTTAGGTAGAAATTGCAGCGACTACTTTCTACATACGCATTGTTCAATCATTTCTTATTCTTAATAAAATAAAAGCTATATGAGGCATTTAACACTATCATTAACAATTGCTCTTTTTCTGGTAAACATTTCAACTACTTTCGCACAGAATGTAGGGATTGGAACGGCAACACCCTCCACAAAAGTAGATGTAATGGGCGATTTAGCCCTCAAAACCACTCCTGCAAGTTTGACGGGGGTATCGCCCAATTTTGGGGTAAATACGACAACTACGCCACGTTCCTATTATCGTATTGCAAGCCCTGTCGCCGATTTTTCTATCACGAGTTTGACGGTAACGCCAGCCGTAGGGCTTACAAGTCCTGATGGACGTATTGTAACATTGTATAATTCCACAGCATTTGCCATGACGCTTAGCAATGAAGATGTGAGTGCTGCAGCGGCAGAGCGTATTATCACAGGAACAAACGCAAATTTGAACATTGGTGCAGGTGGTTCTGCCACTTTCGTCTATAATACGATTGATAATCGTTGGGTAGTAAAAGATTACAATGCAGGCGGAACAGGGAATGATTGGAAACTTGATGGCAATAGCAATGCAGCTTTGCGCAGCATAGGCACAAATGATGCGTTTGATTTTGTGCTGGAAACATCGGCAACCGAAAAAGCAAGGCTTACCACAGGTGGTATTTTAGGGGTTGGAAATACGGCTTTTGGCATGAATCCAAACATTACGGGCTTTGATAAAATAGGCGCATTTAGTGATGGTTTTGGATATATTGCCACACATTCCGTAGAAAATGCTGCTTGGTCTGACTATTTTGTGGGTACAAAATCAAGGGGAACGGGGGCTGCACCTGCGATTGTAGCTGATGGCGACTTTGTAGGAGGGCTTTGGGGAAATGCGTATGATGGCGCAAATTATCAATGGATGACAAGCATCACAAGCAATGTTGATGGCGCACCAGGTGCGGGCGATATGCCAGGTCGTTTGGTATTTGGTACAAGTCCTGATGGAGCTGCCTATCCTTTGGAAAGAATGCGCATCACAAATGCAGGAAATGTAGGCATTAATACCATCGCTCCTACTGCTAAATTGCATGTTTTTGACAATGCAAATGCCAATAAAATCACAACATACAGCGAGGCATTAAACAACACAACAGGGGTAGATTGGGAAAATATTGCAATAGCGGGATATGGGCGAGGAGGAAGTACAACTTGGGGCTACGGGACGGGCGTCTTAGGTATGGCTTCTCCCGCAGATGCTTGGGGCGCAATAGGCGTATATGCTCGTTTGGGAAATATTACCCCTTCCTTAAATATAAATGCTTCAAATTCATATAATTATGCCCTATATGCAGATGCTGCAAACTTAGGACATTCGGCTATTTTGATGAATGGAAATGTGGGAATTGGCACACAGACACCTACTCGGGCGATATTGGAGCAAAATGGTGTGGTTGGCAATACGTCTGCGATTTTTGGCGGCGACCAAAATGGGATTAGTTTGGTTTCGAGCTGGCCCGGTATTTATTTCAATTCGTATTATAATGGTGGTGCAAGAACTATGGCAACGGGCTATACAGGCAATATTAGTTTAGACCCTGTGAGTGGGCGTTATATTTTTAGTACAGGGGCAACCGCTGTAACAAACACTTTGGTGGCACAAACAGAGCGTATGACCCTTCTTAACAACGGAAATATAGGTATCGGCACGCCTGCCCCCACTGCTAAATTAGATATTTTTGATGCGAATACAGGAACTTTTTTAGTATATAGAGGCAGAAATAATGGCGCAACAGGCACAGAAACGCAAATTGGTTCAGTAGAATATTTCCATGACCAATCTGCAACCATTGATTTTACGGGCGGAAGTTCTTTTTCTATTAACTTAAATGCTTCTGCTTCTTATGACTTACAATTAGGAGGAGCTGGAACGGCGGGCAAACCAGGTGGCGGCGCTTGGGCAAATTCTTCTGATGCTCGTTTGAAAGAAGATGTGAACCCCTTCAAAGAAGGACTTGCGACCATTCGCAATATCAAACCCGTTTATTACAAATACAATGGAAAAGCCAATCTGCCGAGAAATTATTATGTAGGTGTGATTGCGCAGGAGTTGCAAAAGGTTGCACCGTATATGGTTTCGACTTATGAGTTTTTGCAAGGAGATACGCCTTTGGAAGATGCAAAGGAAAAAATTGAGACCTATTTTCAAGTAGATAATAGCGCACTTTCATATATTACGGTAAATGCTTTGAAAGAATTAGATACAAAAACAGCTAAAATTCAGGCGGCTTTTACCAATATTAGTGATTTTGGTATGCAAAATTTGACTGCCGAAGAAACCTTTATTCCTTTTAGCAGCGATTTTCAACAACTGATTGCCAATAATTCGCAAGCTGTTGTAACGCTTACGCCCATCAATTCTGCCCAAACTTTGACAATTATTGCCCAAAATGCCAATGGTTTTACGGTAAAAATCAATGGTTTTGATAATACTGCGGTAAATGTAAACTGGATTGCTATGGCAAAAATCAAAGATGATGCTTTTGAAGTGCCGGTAAATTATACCGAAGCAGAAAGAGAAATCATGTTAAGTAAGGTGAAAATTGTGCCGGGTAAAATAAATTTACAAAAAGAGTTTGATGAAATGGCGGCTCGCAAAAGTCAAAAAGTAGCAAATCCTGTGCAGATGCACGCAAATAAAGACAATCAAACAGGTTTGAAACAAGCAGAAGAAGCGGCTGCGCAAAAGGCAAAAGAGATACAAAACAATACAGCTAAAAAAGGCGATATTCAACCTTTGAATGTGATAGAGGGTGCAATGGCTCCGTTAGGGGAATAATTGTCTGAGATAGGAAAATGATATAACCGGCATAAGACATTTCGTTTTATGCCGATTTTTTAATATAAATATTCCATTTTACATAATTACTATTTTTTAGATAAAACTTATTTTAAAATATTCATATCCTACATAAAGAAGTAGAAAAGAATACAACATGCCAAATATTGCAAATTGCCTACTAATTTTGTTCCCTAACAAGTTTACACGTCATTAACTCCCAAAATTAGCAAACGCATACAAATGAATTTTACCAAATTTTTCCCACTAGCATGTTCTTTAGTGGTTTTGGCAAGCTGTACAAATAAGCCTAAAACATCTGATTATCATGCTATTAAAACTTCCTACATAGATTCTACTGTCAATATTCAAGACGATTTCTATCGTTTTGCAGTAGGAAATTGGATGAAGAACAATCCTATCCCTGGTACAGAGTCTTCTTGGGGTAGCTTCAACGAAGTTTCCGAAGGTAACAAAAAGATTTTGAAAGAAATCTTGGAAACTTGTGCAAAACAAAATGCAACAAAAGGTACAAATGCGCAAAAAATAGGCGATTTCTTCCGCACAGGCATGGATTCTATTGCGCTCAACAAGGCAGGAATAGAACCCTTAAAACCGTATTTTGACAAAGTAAATACCATTACGGACAAAAAAGGCTTGGTTGCGCTTGTAGCTGATTTGCAAAGCAAAGGCGTTAGTAGCGTTTATGGTTTGTGGGCAGGGCAAGATGACAAAAATAGTACACAAGTTGTGCCTAATCTTTGGCAAGGTGGACTTTCTTTGCCTGACAAAGACTATTATTTGAAACCCAATTTTGCCGAAATTAGAGAGAAATACAAAATCCATATCAACAATATGTTTGTGTTGATGGGTGAAACGCCTGAAAAGTCAAAGGCAAATGCAGAGACGATTTTGAAAATGGAAACGGCTTTGGCAAATCTCTCTATGGATAGGGTAACAATGCGCCGCACAGAGAATGTCTATCATAAATTGTCTTGGGCGGATTTGAATAAATTGACTCCCGAAATTGATTGGGTGCAACATGCAGCAGCGATTGGCGTGCCAAAATGCGACAGTTTGTTGGTGGGGCAACCCGAATTTATGAAAGGTTTGAATGCTATGATTGGCAAAGAATCTTTGGACAACTGGAAAGTGTATATGAAATGGCAAATTGCCCAAGATTTAGGGGCTTATACAAGTGATGCAGTTGGGCAAGAAATTTTTAGTTTTCAAGGCACAGCACTCAATGGCGTAAAAACCCGTAAACCCCGTTGGGAGCGTGTGTGGCGTGTGATTGATGACAATCTTGGAGAGGCTTTGGGCGAATTATATGTAGCAAAAGCGTTTAAGCCAGAGGCAAAAGAGCGTATGGTGAAAATGGTGAAAAACCTACAAGACGTTTTTAGAGAGAGAATCCAAAAATTGGATTGGATGAGTGCAGAAACCAAGAAAAAAGCGACTTTGAAGTTGGACAAATTTATGGTCAAAATTGGCTATCCTGATAAATGGAGAGATTATTCAAAATTGGAAATTGGTGCAACTTCTTATTTGGAAAATGTCATTGCAGCGCGTGCTTTTGAGCATCATCGCAACCTCAACAAAATAGGCAAGCCTGTGGACAGAACCGAATGGGGCATGAATCCACATACCGTAAATGCGTATTACAATCCAAGTTTGAATGAAATCGTGTTTCCTGCCGGCATTTTGCAGCCGCCTTTCTTTGACATGAATGCTGATGATGCCGTTATTTATGGAGCGATTGGCGCAGTTATCGGGCATGAAATGACACATGGTTTTGACGACCAAGGCAGTGGCTATGACGAAGAAGGCAATTTCAAAAAATGGTGGACAACCGAAGACAGCCTTAAATTTGCGGCAAAAACCAAACAAATTGCGGAACAATTCAATAAATACACTATTTTAGATTCTATTCACGTAATTGGCGACCTTACTTTGGGCGAAAATATCGCAGATTTGGGTGGTTTGAGCATTGGTTTAGATGCGTTGAGCCGCACAGAGCAAGCCAAAAAGAATGAACTAATTGATGGCATGACCTATCAACAACGTTTCTTTATGTCTTGGGCAAATGCTTGGAAAAACAACACAACCAAAGAAGCCATGATTCAACAAATTACAACAGACCCACACTCGCCTGAAGAATGGCGTGCAAATGGTCCTGTTACGCATTTTGAAGAATTTTACAAATCTTTTGGCATCAAAGAAGGTGGCAAAATGTTCCGCCCTGCGGCAGAGCGTGTGATAATTTGGTAACATAAGATGAAAATATATTAGAGGTTAAACAATGATTGGTTGAATACAAATAGAGAAGCCGTGAGGTTTCTCTTTTTTTTGTTTTTTGCGGAAAAATCTTTACTATTTAACATAATGACATTTATTTACCTACATATTTATGTTGATTATATGCTTATTTATAATATTATTTTCGTATTTTTTTTTTTCATATTATTCACATAACTTTACAATCGAAATAGAAAAGGTTATACCAAACTCGCGCGAAACTTTTGTAACAAACCTATCTACTAATTTTTTATTTTAATTTACAAAAAATGAATTTTACTTATTTTAAAATTCTACTCTCGTTTACTGTGAGTGCGTTTTTTCTTTCTTGCCAAAAGCAAGCAGATGTTATTCCAAATCAAGATGTATCTTTTGCAAATGAAAGACTTATTTTCAAAAATGAAGCATTATTTGATAAAATTGCTTTATCAAGCGAAAATCCAAAGCTAATTAGTAGTGAGTTTGTTTCTATGCTTGATGCCTATAATCAAATTACTGAACAACAAAGAATAGAGATTGGACAAACGTCAGACATTAGTGCTTACCAAAATTTTCTATCTATTTCAAAAGATAATAGTGGTGAATTAATAATGTAGAGGATATAATATTGGCTAAATGGCTTGATAAAAATGGGCTTGTTCAGGTTGGTAATCAAGTGCGAAAATATACGAAGGAGAGTATTTTAGTGATTGATAATCCAACAGAAGAACAAATTTCTGTATTAAAATTAGCATCAAGTAACAATTTGCCTAATTATATTAATCTTATTGCCTATCCAAAACCAATAAGCCAAAAAGGTAGAGTCGTTCCCATATTTTAACTAACTTTGTAGCCTAAAAATAAAATATGATTCAAAAAATAGCAACAACAATCATAATAATCTTTTTCATAAACAATAGCTTTACTCAAAAATCTGTGATAAGTGGATATGTTAAAGATGTACAAACAGGCGAATATTTAGCGTATGCAAGTGTGTATGATTCTTTGACAGGAGAAGGAACTGTTGCAAATAACTATGGATTTTATAGCCTAAATTTACCAGAAGGAAATGTGGTTTTGAAAGCAGAAATGGCTTCTTATCAAGCATTTAGCAAAAATATTTTTTTAACTGGAAATGTAAGTATAGACATAGAAATGGCGATTTTTGAGTCGCAAAGTGTCGTTATTAAAGATGACAAAAATATTTCTGAGCAATCACAAATGAGTATTATTCGTATTCCCGTAGAAAGATTGAAAGCAATTCCTTCTATTGGCGGTGAAAGAGATATATTGAAAGCCTTAGCACTTACACCTGGTATAAGTATAGGTGCAGAGGGAACAAGTGGGCTTTTGGTTAGAGGTGGGAGTCCCGACCAAAATCTAATGCTATTAGATGGCGCAACGGTTTATAATGCATCGCATTTATTTGGTTTTTTGTCTGTTTTCAATCCTGATGCCTTGAAAAGTGTAGAATTGTACAAAGGGGCTTTTCCTGCTCGTTTTGGCGGTAGGTTGTCATCTGTTATAGACATAATGATGAAAGAAGGTAACAAAGTAAGCCCTAAAACAGAATGGAATTTGGGGCTTATTTCATCTCGTTTTCTCACAGAAGGTCCCCTATTCAAGAAAAAAGGTTCTTATTTATTTACGGCAAGAAGCTCATATTTAGGACTTGTTTTACTTCCTTTTTCTACCAAAAAAGTGGGTAATAGCATTAACTATTGGTTGTATGATATAAATGGAAAAATAAATTATCAATGGAAAAACAAAAATCAACTCTTTTTTAGTATCTATACAGGCAATGATTTTTGGCGGACAAAGGAAAAATATACAAAAGATGATTACGAAAAAACTCGTTTAGATTGGGGAAATCAAACGGCTTCTTTGCGTTATAATCGAATTATTACACCCAAATTATTTGCTAAAGCCTTGGCTACTTATTCTCGATATACATATAATATCAATAGCGAATCTCATTCAATAACAGTAAGGCAAAATCAACCAATAGTATATAACACGACATCGCATTTACAGTCTTACATACAAGATTGGACACTCAAAACGCAAATAGATTATACGCCTTCACCTCGCCACGAAATTAAGGCAGGAACAGAGGCTATATATCATACCTATCGCCCAAGTACGTACCAAGCTAATTCTACAGATGGCATTGATTCTGTACCACCACTTCCCGCACCTATTCATGCACAAGAATATGCTGTTTTTGCAGAAGATAATATCCATTTTACAACATGGCTAAGTAGCAATATTGGTATGCGTGCTGTAGCGTTTCGAGTAGCAGATACAACGTACAAAGCCTTTGAACCACGTGCCTCTTTGCATATTCAACTGCCCTATCAAATTGCGCTAAATGCTTCTTACAGCAAAATGCGTCAATATATTCATCTTCTTTCTAATAATGGGGTGGGCTTGCCAAACGATATTTGGGTACCTGCTACTCGCAAAGTTGCTCCTCAAAATGCGCAACAAATCGCCATAGGCTTGACTAAATTTTGGAAAAAATATGATACCGAAATTTCGATTGAAGCCTATCAAAAGGAAATGAACAATTTGATAGATTACCAATTAGGGACAAATTTTTTGAGCAGTTTTAATGGAAATTGGCAAGATATTATTGTCAAAAAAGGAACTGGAAAAGCAACAGGAATTGAGACTTTTATTTACAAAAAACAAGGAAAATGGAATGGCTGGCTTTCTTATACGTTGGCGTGGAATAAACGACAATTTGAAGCAATTAATAATGGACTTCCCTATTATGCCAAATATGACCGCCGCCATAATGTTGCTTTTACGGGAAGTTATGCACTTACAGATGAATGGAATGTAGGACTTACATGGGTTTATACTTCGGGGTCTCCTGTTACACTACCTGTAGCTATACAACAGTCTTTGCAGGGACAAGAAGTATTTGTATATGAAGGTAGAAACAATAGACGAATGCCTACATATCATCGTTTAGATATAGGATTTGAACGGAAATTTGAAACCCAAAATGGACATACTGCCACATTTAGTTTTGGCTTGTATAATGCGTATAATCGCAAAAATCCTTTTTATTTGGCTGTTTTGCGTCCAAGTCAAACAGGTACAACACAAAGCAATTTCACATATAATGTTGTGCAAAAAAGCCTTTTTCCTATCCTTCCTTATATTTCGTATGGCGTTAAATTTTAATAAAATGAAAAAACTATTTCTGGGATTCCTAACATTATGTTTATACGGAGGCTGCGAAAAAATATTGCCCTACAAACTCCCGTATGATGGCGACAAATTGGTCATAAATGGGCAGATTGATGCAACACAAGTTGTGTCTGTTAATATTACACACAGCGTTGCGCCTACAGGTACTCACGCCCAAGATTTGAGTGTGGCAAATGCGAATGTTCAGTTATGGGAAAACGGGCAATATCTGCAACAACTTGTTCATAGTCAAACAGGTAACTATCTT
Source organism: Bacteroidota bacterium (assembly GCA_013298365.1). Taxonomy (GTDB): domain Bacteria; phylum Bacteroidota; class Bacteroidia; order J057; family J057; genus JAAFHL01. The sequence goes on from JAAFHL010000036.1 coordinate 14,080, forward strand.
TCTTCTTCAAATTTTACACCTAAAAAAGGCAATAACTATCAAATAAAGGTTTCTGCATCTGGTTTTCCTGATGCAGAAAGTAGTATAGAAACAATTCCTAACATGCCTACTGTTTTGCAATACGATTTTCAGGATTCTGTATTAGAATCGCCAAATGCTATTTTGGCAGGAAAACTTTCTGTTAATTTAAAAGATAATATCGGCGAAGATTTTTATCGTGTCTTTTTGGAGGGCGAAAAAGACGGCAAAATCCAAAATATGGGCTATTTTTGGTTAGTCAATGGTACAATTAACAATCCAGAAAGATGTGGTTTTTTACCAACTAATTACGCATCTTTCTCATTTTCAGATATTTGTGTAGAAAATCAAGATTTTGAAATACAAATAGGAATAGAAACGCAAGGCATTGATTCCGCAGGTTTCCCTGTTTTTTTAGATAAAATAAAAGTCCATATTCAGCAGGTTTCACCAGCGTATTACGAATATAACAAAAGTCTCATACAGCCTGAAGGTTTAGAAAATGCCTTCGCTGAGGGAACGAGTTTGTTTACAAATATTACGGGAGGCTATGGAATTTGGGCTACTTCGCATACAAAAACAATTATCATTATACCCTAAATTTATATTGTCAAAATAAACTTTCCTTTAAAACCTGGGGTTTTACTTGAAAATTCGCAATAGTTGAGCGTGGTCTGCGAGTTTTAGCCATAAATTAGCAACGTTAAACATGCAACTTTCCTTAGTTTCCTATATCAACACACGTCCATTTATAGATGGACTGAATCGCCATTTTTCGCCCGAAGAACTCAACATCACGCCTTTGCCGCCTGCACAATGTGCAGAAAGCCTTTTGAAAAAAGAAGCTGCAATCGCCTTGATTCCTGTGGGAGCTTTGTTGTCTTTTGAAAAAATCATGTTGCTGCCAAATTACTGTATTGGCGCAGATGGTGCGGTAAATTCCGTTTTTATTTTTTCGCAAAAACCTATCGAAGAAATAGATACCCTCATTTTGGACAGACATTCTCGTTCTTCTAATGGGTTGGCAAAAATTTTGTTGCAAAGGTATTGGAAAAATAAAGTGAATTATGTTGCATCAGAAGACAAAAATTTTGACAGCATCAAAGACAATATTGCAGGGGTTGTGATTGGTGATAAAGCCTTGAAAATCAAGCAAAATTATCTATATCAATACGATTTGGGTGAGTATTGGCGCAAACTTACAAGCCTTCCTTTTACTTTTGCAGTTTGGGCGTATTATGAGGAATTGGTTTCTCCCGAAATGCTCAATCGCATTCAAATTGCCTTGGCAGATGGTGTAGCACATCGGGCAGAAACGGCTTTGACAAGTGCCGCAGAATATGGACTCACGCCCGAGGCGGCTTTGCCTTATCTGACACAAGATATTCATTACGAATTTACGTATCAAAGACAGCAAGCCGTAGATTTGTATTTGAAATGGCTCAAAGAACTTGATGTTTAAATAATGGGGAAATAGCAAAATGCGTTTCCCCATCAAAAACGGAAGCTACGACCGTTTTCCGCCCAATTCCTCAAAACGTAAATGCTTTACAGAATCGCCAGAATGTGCCAATTCCAACAAAGAGTCTATGCCGATTTGCAAATGCTTTTCTACAAAAGACGCACTCACCGATTTATCGCTTGCAGAAGTTTTTACGCCTTCGGCTATCATCGGCAAATCTGACACTAACAACAATGCGCCACGAGGAATAGAATTAGCAAAGCCGACACTAAACAAGGTAGCCGTTTCCATGTCTATGCCCATCGCTCGTGTACCACGCAAGTAATCTTTAAACTTTTCGTCATGCTCCCACACCCTTCTATTTGTGGTATAAACCGTTCCTGTCCAATAATCGCAATTATTTTTGACAATCATGCTCGAAACAGCACTTTGTAGGCGAAAAGAAGGAAGTGCAGGAATCTCTGGTCCCAAATATTCATTGCTTGTGCCTTCGCCCCTAATGGCTGCAATAGGCAAAATGAGGTCTCCCACTTGAATTTTCTTTTTCAAGCCGCCACATTTCCCCAAAAATAAAGCTGCTTTTGGCGTAATTGCTGACAACAAATCCATCACAGTAGCCGCCATAGGACTGCCCATTCCAAAATTAATCATGGTGATGTTTTCAGCGGTTGCCGATTGCATAGGTTTGTCTCTACCTACTACCTCAACGCCAAATTTTTGCGCAAAAAGTTCTACATATTGTCCAAAATTGGTGAGCAAAATGTATTCACCAAAGCCATCTAAGGGGCGACCCGTATAACGAGGTAGCCAGTTATCTACAATTTCTTTTTTGGTTTGCATAATTTTTCGTATTTCACACAAGTTGCCCAACAAAAAGGGGATTTGTGTATAGATAAATCTCTTATTCGTTCTACTTATCTGCAAATAAAGCAAAAAAAATGAATTTTGAAAAGCAAATTGCATTTTTTTTGGTGAAACGCCACAAAACAAGTAATTTTACCCAAATAAAAGATACTAAATGGATATGGAACATAGTCTGTTTTTGTTGGTGAAAATTTTTAGTGTCGAAAATATTCCTGCATATTTGTCCGTCATTGGCACTTGTATGCTCAAATACCTTGTGGGCGTAATTTTGGCATATACACAAGACTTTCATTTTTGGGAAATTGTGAGTACTATTTTTGTAGGCGGCATTTTAGGCGTTTTCTTATTTGTTTCTTTTGGAACGGTGATTCGCAAATTTCTGCTAAAAAAATTTCCGCCCAAAACAAGAAGTCTTAGTAGCGCACTCAAATGGGCTCGTTTTTGGCGAAAATATGGCATTGTAGGCGTTTCTGTTATTGCACCTTTTATTTCGCCTATGCTTGCCGTTTTTATTGCCTTGGCTTTTCGAGAAAAACCAGAGCGAATTGTGCGTTTTGTTGGCACAAGTTTGCTGATATGGTCTTTTCTATTTGCTTTTTTTAAACATCAAGTACAAATTTGGTTACAATAAAGGTAGGTTCTCGCAAGAAAAATCCTTGCAGTAAAGAAAAAAATGCAAAAAATAATCATTTATAGCTGGCTTTTTACTTTTTGAAGGTTAGACATTGAACGTAGTGAAAATGTCTAACCTTCAAAACAGTAAAATGCACCAAAAATAGGCAATTTGCCGATTTAGTCTGAAAAACCATTCGTTTTTCATGTAGCTTTTTTCAATATCGGTCATTGTCAAAACATGATACAGTGAGCGTGTCGAACTGCCGATAAGATGGCAGAGATATTACTAAATAGATTTTACGATGAAAAAATATAATGTTCTATTCATAATTCTATGCTTTTTAGGTGCTTGCAAACAAAAAAGTATATTAGGACCTACCTATACAGGAGAAGCTTGCGCAGCTAAAAATCAAGATAAATGGCGTGCTGAAACGTTTGCATCTGGCAATAAATTAGTTGATAATAAATTTGATTTTTTTTTTGATATGCGTATCAAAAAATTATTGAGAGGCACCTTATATGTGTACAAACTACCATATCAGAAAGGAATTTATAATCTTAGCGAAATAGACCCAAGAAGTAATCAATTAACGCCTGGTGCAGCATATTATACTTCTCAAGATGATGGTTGTGTTGCGGAAGATAGTTATTTTTTAGATACTAAGCGAGTATCTACCTTGACTATTACAAAGTTTAATGCTAACAATAATCACATAAAAGGTACATTTGAAATATATTTAAAGATTGATAGCGTAAAAATAAATAGTCAAAATCCTGATACATTATCATTTTTACAGGGTGAGTTTAGTGTTAAAGTAAATTAAAAATCCATAACACTTCAACTATAAATTTAGCAAATCAGTAGCATCATCAATATCTCAAAAAAATACATAATTATGAAACAATATCTACTTATTTTTCCCATGATTTGGGCATTTGTTGCCTGCTCTCCTGACCCAAAAAATACAGATGAGGGCAAAACTACTGATTCAGTAACATCTGTTGCTGCCAAGCATGACACAACTGTTCCTATTGCAGAAAAAGCGGTAGAAAGCAGTGAAAAAGCCGTTCCAAATATTCCTGAAAAGAAAGAAACAACGCCACCCAAACAAGAACAAGGCGGTGGAAAACGAGCTGCAAGTCTTTTTGATAGGTTTCGTACTTCACAGGTCTTGGTAGTAAATGCCGCAGATGAAAAGGCGATTCAAGGGACTTTGCGCCTTTATGAATGGGACGCTGCGAAAAAAATATGGCAACTCAAATCTGACAAAATTGCGGTAACTTTGGGCAGAACAGGCTTGGCTTGGGCAAAAGGTTTGCAACCACAAGATTGGAGTTCAGGCGAAAGTAAAAAAGAAGGTGATGGAAAAGCACCACAAGGTATTTTTGAGATGAGTAGTTTGTTTGGCTATGCCGAAAAATCAAAACTTTCTTTTTCGCCTAAAATGCCTTATACGCACAATATCAGCTCTTTGATATGTGTAGATGACATTAATTCTGCGCATTACAATCAAATTTTGGATAGCAAAAATGTCAAGGCAGATTGGAAATCAAAGGAGGATATGTTGCGCAAAGATAATCTATATGAACTTGGGGCAGTTGTGGCATATAATACGCAAAATGTGGTAAAAGGAGATGGTTCTTGTGTGTTTTTGCATATATGGCGGGCAGCAGATAAGGCTACTGCGGGCTGTACAGCCATGACTGCGGCAAATGCAAAAGCAATTTTTAGCCAATTAGATGCTAGCAAAAAGCCGCTGCTGATTCAAATGACAAGTGAAAACTATGAAAAATATAAAGATGTGTTGCAATTTCCGTAGGCAAGTAATGCAAATAAAATAAAGGATGAATTAAAAAGTAATATTTTTAGCAGGTGAGCAAGTCCTACGGGACTTGCTGTGCTACTCGATTGTCAGATGTTCTTTATTTCATGTTCAACCTGTTTTACATACTCAATTGTAACATCAAAATCTTCAGCTATTTCTGGAATACTCAACCGCCCACGTTTTAGTTGTTTTCTTATTTTTTCTTTCATCATTTCTTCCATTTCCATCTCTTTTTCTTTTATTTTTTCTTCCATTTCCGCCTCTTTTTCTTTTATCTTTTCGCCCATTTCTGCCTCTACTTCCAAGCGCGTAGTATTTTCAATAAATGCAACCGTTTCCTTACGTTGTTCGTGTATTTTTGCAGCAGCTAATTGCTCTGGAGTTAAATCGTCT
>JAAFHL010000360.1 GCA_013298365.1 Bacteroidota bacterium
ACAAAAACTGCGACACGTAGGTTTTGCCACTATTATTTGCCCCCACAAACACATAAAATTGTTTAGACAAATCTATTGTAGTAGTATTATTTCTAATAGGACCTAAGTTATTGATAAGTAATTTCATGGAAAGCTATTTTTAGGGAGGCAAAAGTAGGCTTTTTTTCCCAAAAAAGCAAAAAACCTGCTTTGCCAAACACAAAACAGGTTTTATATACAGTCAATATTGCTTAGGCAGCTTTGCCCATTTCTTTCAAATACTTAAAGTGCGAAATAATCGCTTCGGTAAATGTAGGAATTTGATTGTATTTATAACCAAAATCTTCAATCGTTTGTGCGATAACAGGCGACAATAATTTGTAATGCGTATGACAAATTGTCGGGTACAAATGATGAATAATATGAATATTGATTGCACCTACAAACCAAGTAAAAACAGGGCTGTTTACCGCAAAATCATTCGTGGTTTTGACTACATGTACCGCCCAAGGCTCTGCGATTTTCTCGTTATCTATGGTTGGAAAATGTGCGCCTTCGGTCAAATGTCCACATAAAAATACCATTGTAAGAGAAATGCCCAAAATAACATGGCACAATAAGAATGTAAGAAAAATTTGTCCAAACGAATACGGCAAAAATATCATGGGCAATACAAACGCATATCCATAATAAAAAACCTTAAAAATAACCAATTCAAGAATAGCTGCAAATGGAATTTTTTCGCCTGCTTTGTAGGCATTGAGCATGATGCGGAAATCTTTTACGGTTACATAATTGAATGTCGCAATTGCATACGCAAACAAAGCATATAAATTCTGATATTGAAAAGTGGATTTTTTGGGGTCCCAAGGGGCAAAACGCACGAGTCCATATCCATTTACATTAGAATCTATGCCTTCTACATTGATGAAACCATGATGCTCTTTATTGTGTGCCACACGCCAAAGGTAAGAATTTACCCCTATCAAGTCCAAAGTATATGACAAAATACGATTTACCATCGGATTTGTAGAAATAGATTGATGATTGGCATCATGCGAGATGTTAAATGCGATAAACAAATGTGTAAACGCATGTGCAATAGCAAGCAATACTTTACCCCAGCCTGGCATATCCCAAAAAAGGATTAAGCCGTAGGTGATTGCCCATGAAGCTAACCAGAATACGATTTTTATATACATTGCTGTATCCGCAAACTGTGTTTTTCCATTGTCTGCAAGGCATTTGTTTACCCTGCTTTTGAGTTCAAGCGCAAATGCCTTGTCTCTGTTGTCAAATTTTACCATATATAGAAAATGGAGAATAAAAAATAAGATATTGAAAAGTAGAATAAAATGGCAAAGTTATCTGTTTTTCCATTCAAAACATATTTTTTTTGGATATATTTGACCATTTCGTGTGGATTGAACGTTTTTTGACCGCTTCAAAGGTCTTCGACCGTTTGAAGGGTCAAAAAGATGCTTTATGCTAAAACGAAGTTGTTACTTTTGTGGGGGAGTACATTCAAAATCTACCCGGCGACAAATATAATCAACAGGTGCGCCCTTAGGAAATTTTGTCTCTTTAATCAAAAAGACTTTTGCACCTGTCTCAAATCTATCACAAGTGATATGAAAATTTTCGACCATAAATTCTTGAGCTTTTTCTGCCCTACGAATCGCAATGTCCAACTCTTGTGTATCCCAGCCTGTTATGATAATATTTTTTGAAGGATTTTCTTTCAGGAATTTTGCTACATAAATTATATCTGTGTAAAATTCCTGCTTGATTTTTACCTGTTTATGGTCAAAATGCACAGATGGCAAATTGCAATCTTGGGCTTTTGCAATAATGTTTGTCAAGAGAAAAATAGCAAAAAATAATTTTTTCATTAGGTGATTTTGCAAAACCATATAAGGCACACAAATTTGAAATATTCTTATATGAACTTCTATGCCTTATATGGTTGAAAATAAAAACAACTTACGCAATCGTAACACCGTCCAACAAATACACATCTTGCACAGCATTCAACAAATCAACGCCATCTGCAAAAGGTCTTTGAAAGGCTTTTCTGCCCAAAATCAAACCTGTACCCCCTGCACGCTTGTTGATGATAGCGGTTTTTACTGCATCAGCTTTATCGTTTGCGCCTTTTGACTCGCCACCAGAGCTAATCAAGCCCGCACGTCCCATATAGCAATTCGCCAACTGATAGCGACACAAGTCAATAGGGTGGTCGGTTGTCAACTTTTCATATACATCTTTATGGGTTTTTCCATGTTTTGTATATAAATAACCGCCATTATTTTCCGCCATTTTTTGCTTGATAATGTCTGCTTGAATCGTAACGCCCAAGTGATTTGCTTGCCCAGAAAGGTCAGCTGAAACATGATAATCTTTTTCGGACGACTTGAACGCATTATTTCTTGTGTAGCACCACAAAATGGTGGTCATACCCAATTCATGTGCCATTTCAAAGGCTTTTGCTACTTCTATAATCTGACGAGAAGACTCTGCCGAGCCAAAATAAATCGTAGCACCAACGGCTACTGCACCCATTTCCCAAGCATTTTTGAGCGAGCCAAACATTACTTGGTCATATTTATTAGGATAGGAAAGAAATTCGTTGTGATTGATTTTTACAATAAACGGAATTTTGTGCGCATATTTTCTTGACATTGAACCAAGTACGCCAAAAGTAGAAGCCACACCATTACAACCTGCTTCTATCGCCAGTTTCACGATATTTTCAGGGTCAAAATAGATAGGATTTGGGGCAAAAGAACCACCCGCCGAGTGTTCAATTCCTTGGTCCACAGGCAAAATCGAAATATAACCTGTATTTGCCAACCTGCCTGCGCCGTGCAACTGCTGCAAGCTACGTAACACTTGATTGCTTCTGTTCGATTCCTTCCAAACATTGTCAAGATGTTGAGGAGAAGGCAAATGCAAGAGCGATTTGTCTATGGTTTTGCTTTCATGTCCCAACAAATAGTCAGATTCGTTGCCCAATAAAGCAGAAATTTGTTCCAAGGTGTGTTTTGCACTCATGTTGTTATTCTTTTTAGTCGTGAATTTAGCGGTATAAAACCCGCATTTTACGGTCGCAAAGGTACATTTTTTTGGAGAATAAGTAGGCAAATATGTAGGAAAAATATTTTTGTCAGAAAAAAAATGGTATATTTGTCTTTTACTTTTTCAAATATGCAGCACCACATTATCACACAACTTTTGCAGGAACGAAATGCCCACGAAATCTTGCAAGCAGCGCAACAAAAACTCACTGAAGAAGTAGAAAGAAGGCTTCTTTTTTACAATGAAATCACAGAGCAAGAAAAAGCAGAGTTTATCATGGGGGAAATCATTGTTCATTCGCCTGTGAGAATTGAACACAATGAAGCTACAGGCTTGTTATACAGCCTCTTAGCTACTTATGTTAGAATCCATATACTTGGCAAAGTAGGGATAGAAAAAATCCTTACTCGTCTCACTCGCAATGATTATGAGCCAGATATTTGTTTTTTTGGGAAAGAAAAAACGGCTACTTTTAAGCCCAAACAAACCATTTTTCCTGCACCCGATTTTGTGGTAGAAATTCTTTCTGATAGCACTGCGGAAAGAGATAGGGGTATCAAATTCTTGGATTATGCCGCCCATCAAGTGGCAGAGTATTGGATAATTGACGCAGAAGAAGGTTTTGTAGAGCAGTATTTTCTCAAAAATGGCGAATATGATTTGTATCAAAAACTACACGAAGGCGAAATAGAAAGTGCTGTAATTAAAGGTTTTAGAATCCCTGTAAAAGCGATTTTTGACGAAGACATAAACACAGAAGCCATGAGTAAATTATTTTAATAAAAAAGGAGCATGATTTGTCTGCCGAAGTATCCACTTTTCACTATCAACTACTCACATATTTTAACGTAATGATATATGTCCAATAATTTAGAACTACGTAAATATCATCTTATTTCGCTCATTATTGCCTTGCAAGATGAGGACTCATTAGCTGCATTAGAGGCGTATTTAGGGCAAAAAGACACCCTAAATACCAGCGATTTGTTGCTCACAAAGTTGGCAAAACCCATGCGCAAGACCATTTCTGTAGAAGAATTGGTGAAGGAGCAGGGGTATAAAAGCCCTTCATTTGAGTCTGTGCGTAAACTTGCAAGAGAAATTGATATTCAAGAGCCAATAGAAGAACTATTAAAAATGCTAACACCATGAATTATTTATTAGACACAAACATTGCACTTCATTATTTGAGAGAGAGTAATTTAAGCCTATTAATCAACAAAAAATACAATCCATTTGGCGGGGGAAACATTCCGTTATTCTCTATTGTAAGCTGGGCAGAACTTAAATCTATTGCTTTTCAAAACAGGTGGGGCGTTCAAAAAATCCAAAGTTTGAATTACTTTCAAAAAGAAGTATTTATTGTAGATATACATGTAGAAGAAATTGTAGAAAAGTATGTTGAAATAGACGCATTTAGTCAAGGAAAACACCCAACTATTTCGGCTACTCATTCTGCAAGGAATATGGGCAAAAACGACTTGTGGATTGCTGCAACAGCTACTGTGCTTGGGGCGAATCTCCTAACAACAGACAATGATTTTTTACATTTACATGGCACTTTTTTGCAAGTAGAAACCATAAAGTTGCCTTTTGTAAGATGAAAATGTGTTGTTTTGTTCACTATGAGGACAGAAGATTGGTTTCTATTGTGGTGTTTTGCAATTATTTTTCCACTGCTCAACATCCTCCTTGCCTATTTTTCTTACAATTTTACTATTCGTGTTTTTTCCACATTCTTCCAAATATTCAACAATTTCTATGCGTGATTTTATGCGCCCCTGATTGATTGTAGCTTTAATTTTGGTAATGGGTTTCGCCTCTCCATTTTTGCCTCGCTCCGCTGTTGCCTCCCATGAGATAGCCCTTTGCTCTTTCTCTACACAAAAGAGTTTGTTATTTCGTACAGGCAACCTTTTTTCGTTAGTAATATAAACAGCACTTTCATTATTTTTGACATCGCCATATATATCATAGTGTTCTATCAAGACTTTTTTTTGTTCGTCCGAAAGAATATCTAAATCATTTACAAAAAAGAAACGTACTATTTTGCCGCCTCGTCCTATAAAATTAAGCATTGACTGCCCATAAAGAGGCATAGTTTCATCATTCCATAAATATTCTCTTGATGCAATACTGGTAAAATACATGGCGTGTTTGTCATTCATTTCATCTAAAATATACGTATAAAATTCTAATAATATGGCAGAATCTGT
>JAAFHL010000361.1 GCA_013298365.1 Bacteroidota bacterium
CCCTTGCATATCTAAACAAATAATTTGCGCAACGCCCACCTGTTCTTGTGTGAAGTGAAAGAAAATTTTGCCCTTGCTCGGATTTGGGAAAGCTGTGAGTCCATTTAAAAACGGTTTGTCAATACTTTGTGGTATTTTTGTTGCCATACCTTTTAGCCTCATGTCTATCGGTGCGCCAAAGCACATATTTAATTGATAATAAAGTACATTCCCTGCCTTGTTTCCTATGTTCTGTGTACATATTGGGCTGCAAGTGCCTATATCTTCCAGAGCAAAGGCATTTGTACTTACCAAAAAGCTAACTGTACCACTACATTCGTTAAAATTTACCATTTCAATGTGGTTACTGTCCACCTTAGTAACCATAAATACATAATCTCTAATTGTTGTACTTACAACATTTCCTCCACCATCATAAGTAGTAGTTGTGTCATGTGCATTATACGTACCAATAAAATCATCAGCAGGCTCACTCTGTGCATTCATATCAAATGCAAATAGCAAGCAAACAATAAAACTTGTGAATAAAAAAATAGATTTCATTTTGAAAAATAATTAAGATGTACATGTAAAAGTATAAGAACGTCATTATTATTGAAGGGTTGCTTTTTTCCTTACAAGATAATTTTCTTCTCGGTTATTTATGGAAAAAAAAAACATACTATTCTCTTTTAGGTATAATATAGCATTTGTTCAATTTACAACATATTATTCATAACTTATCATTTTCTTATATGCAGACCTTATCATCACGAATTTCAATCAGCATATTCTCGTTTTTATTTACGAGTTGTGCTTTTTTCATGCTTACAGGCAGCAATTTTGCCCAGTACGAGACATTATCAGATGTTTTGCAAGACATTTTAACAAAACTTAGCAATTTTAACTTACAAACACAAGAAGAAAAGGTCTATGTTCATTCTGACAAACCTTTTTACAAGCCAGGCGAAACCATTTGGTTTGCGGTGTATGTCAGAAATGGAAAAGATTTAAAACCATCTGAACAAAGCGACATTGTGAATGTAGAAATCATCAATCCCAAAGGCAGTTTGGAAAAAGCCTATAAAATCATTGCCAGAGAAGGTGTGGGGCAAGGCGATTTTGTGATAGATGCCGCAGCAATGGGCGGTTTATACAAAATTAGAGCCTTTACAGATTGGCAAAAAAATGACCCTGAACCTGCTATCTTTGAAAAAGAGGTGCAAGTACAAGCCGTAGTTTTGCCTCGTTTGAAAATGAAATTGGATTTCCAAAAAGATGCTTATGGACCGGGTGCGCCTGTTGCTTGTGATTTGACCTTAAACACCAATGAAAACAAGGCTTTGGCAAATTACGCCTTTTCATATACTGTCAATATTGATGGAAACAAAGTCCTTCAAGAAAAAGCAACAACTAATGAAATGGGGGCGGCTCTTATTTCTTTTTCTTTGCCCAAAGAATTGGCTACAAATGACGGACTTTTGAATGTAATGATTGATTATCAAGGACAAACAGAAGCTATTTCTCGTTCAGTGCCAATTGTATTGAATAATATACAAGTTGCATTTTACCCAGAAGGCGGAGATATGGTGGCAAATATGCCTGCAAAAGTGGCTTTTCGTGCTTTGAATGAGTTTGGAAAAACTGCAGATGTAACAGGCTATATTTCTGATTCCAAAGGAAACAAAGTAGCTGATTTTGAGAGTTTTCACAAAGGAATGGGAGCTTTTACTTTTACCCCAAAAGAAGATGAAACCTATGCAGCGCATATTACACAGCCCGAAAATATTGAACAAATTATTAATTTGCCTGATGCTTTGCCAAAAGGCTATGTTTTGGAAGTAGAAAAAGCAGAAAAAGGCAACTTATTTTTACATGTACATTCCACAGAAAATGAAAACCTCTCTATTATTGCCACCGTTCATGGACAAAAGTATTTTGCATCTACCATAAAGGTACATACAGGCAAAAATGGCATTTCTATCCCTACTGATGATATGCCGATGGGCATTGCACAAATCACTGTTTTCGATTCAAAAGGCATTGCAAGGGCAGAAAGATTGGCTTTTGTAAATCAACACAAGAAATTGAATGTGGAACTTAGCACAGACAAAGAAAAATATTTGCCCAGAGAAAAAGTAAACCTTACAGTCAAGGTCAAAGATGAAAGAGGAATGCCTATGCCTGCCAATCTTTCGCTTTCCGTAGTAAATGACCAACTGCTTTCTTTTGCCGATGATAAAAGTTCTAACATACTGTCGTGGCTATTGGTAGAAGGTGAGCTAAAAGGCAAAGTAGAAGAACCTAATTTTTATTTTGACGAAAAAGAGCCTGCGGAAAAAAGAGAAACAGCCTTGAATTATTTGTTGATGACAGCAGGTTGGAGACGATATACCTGGAAAGAAGTGCTTGCAGAACAGCCTCGCATTGTTACTCATAAAGCCGAAAAAGCCGTAATTGCAGGTTCTGTTTGGAATGGACAAGAGAATAAACCTATGAAAGGGGCAAAAGTCTTTTGCGACAATCCGAAATTTGAGGCAATTACAGATGAAAATGGGGCTTTTTATTTCAAAGGCATAACCATAGAAAATCCTTTTTATTTACGTGTGCAAGCAGAAGGCGTGTATGAGCAGAGCATTTATGTTTCGGGCTACGCAAATAATTATCGTGCTACGATGCACCAAAATATCCCTCGTCCAATGCCTACGGCTATGGCTCCTAACATGGGGCGGAATAAAGCAGGTGGAGCAGCTCCTACAAGGGCAGGCAGTACTGCAAAAGGCGGAAAAGCAGATATGGATTTACCCAAATCATCGGCAAAACCAGGCAAAGGCGAAATGGCACCGCCTCCACCGCCTGTTGCTGTTGCAGAAGTGATGCCTGACATGGTTGAGGTGCAAGACAACGAAAAGGATATGGGAGGGGAAGCATTTAATATGCCTATAGAAGTCCCTATGCAACCTGTGGCAATGGCAGAAAAGATAGCAGATGAGCGTTTTGGTCCAAGACAAGACATAGATAAGGAAGAAGCTTTTGATGATATAGCAGTTGATGCACCTGCGCCAATGGAAGACGATTGGCGAAATCTGAAGAAACCTGCAATGCTACCTGTTGCAAAAAAATACTACCTTGCCAAGCAATTTGCTTCGCCTGACTATGGCGCAATCGCTGCACCAGAACCAACAATGGTGCGCAACGATTTTCGTAGCACTTTGTATTGGAATGGAAATGTCGTTACGGATAGAACAGGTAAAACTACGCTTTCTTTCTATACTTCTGACGAAATTACGTCTTTCCGCATCACCGCAGAAGGCATCGCTACAGATGGCATGGTGGGACGTGCAGAAAAAGTCATGTTTTCACAACTGCCTTTTTCCCTTTCTGCCAAAATTCCTGTAGAAGTCGTTACCGAAGATGTGATAAAAATTCCTGTTACTTTGGTTAATAACACAGAAAAAATGCTTTCTGCACCCTTAGAAGTAACAGTTCCCGAAGGTATGACAGCCGTTTCTGCGGGAAATCCTACTGTTACTTTGGCAGCAAAAGAAGCAAAAACCGTTTATTTGGCTTATAATGTGGTCAGTACACAAGGAAAAGGCACTTTTTCGGCAAAATTCAAAGCCTGGGGATTAAGTGATGCGATTGAGCAAGCGATTAAAATTGTGCCAAAAGGTTTTCCTGTGAAAATGGCAGGTTCTGGTTCAGACGCAGAAAAAGAATATACTTTTGATATGAAAAATGTCGTAAAAGGCTCACAAACCATCGCTTTCACCGCTTTTCCTTCCACTGTTAGCGAAATTTTGAAAGGACTCGAAGGCATGTTGCAAGAACCTTATGGCTGTTTTGAACAAACTTCTTCCTCTACCTATCCTAATATTTTGGTTTTGAACTATTTGAATAGTACAGGACAAGCAAATCCCGATGTCGTGAAACGTGCCAAAGACTTGATAGGCAGAGGCTACGCACGTTTGGCAGGCTATGAAAGCAAATCAGGCGGCTTTGAATGGTTTGGTGGCGACCCTGCACACGAAGGACTTACGGCTTACGGATTGATGGAATTTATGGACATGCAAAAGGTTTGGGACGGCGTTGATAGCAAAATGGTAAACAGAACGGCGGAATGGCTCTTGAAACGCAGAGATGGAAAAGGCGGTTTTGAGCGCAATTCTCGTGCTTTGCACGAATTTGGTTTGACAGACCAAGCAACCATGAGTATCTATATTGTTTGGGCTTTGAGCGAATTTCAGCAAAAAGGCATCGAAAAAGAGGTGAACAAAAGCTATGAAGTGGCAATGGAAAGCAAAAATCCGTATCAACTCGGTTTGGTAGCGAATATTATGTATAACTATAACAAAGATGCGGAAGGTAAAAAGGCTTTAAATGAGCTTATCAAAATCCAAAACCAAAACGGCGTTTGGACAGCAAAAGACAATGACCGTTCTGCACCTGGTTCTGGCGGACAAGGTTTGGCAATCGAAACGGCTTCTTTGGGCTTGTCAGCCATGATGAAACAAGACAACGCAGACATGGCAAATATCCGCAAAGTAGCAGAATTTATCCGTAATTCACGCAATTCAGGCGGCAGTTTTGGCAACACAAACTCCACCGTTTTGGCTTTGCGTGCCTTGATTCAATACGCCATTTTCTCCAAAAAAACAGATGAAGACGGCAAAATCGAAATCTATGCAGATGGCAAAAAAGTAGGCGAAAAATCCTATAAAAAAGGCGAACAAAACCCGATTGTCATCACAGGTTTAGAGCAATTTGCAGGTGAAGGCAAACACACATTCAAAGTGAAATATGTAGGCGTAAAAAATCCACTTCCTTATACG
Organism: Bacteroidota bacterium; assembly: GCA_013298365.1. Lineage (GTDB taxonomy): Bacteria > Bacteroidota > Bacteroidia > J057 > J057 > JAAFHL01. Next base: position 4,812 of record JAAFHL010000361.1, read on the forward strand.
ATAAGCGTAAATTATTACACTGCTTTGCCTAACTCCAACCCCGAATGTGTGGTAAAATTAGACACAAAATTGGCAGCAACACAGGCAAAAGTAGGGGAAACCCTGCGTCTCACAGCGACTTTGACCAATACAAAAAGCGAAGGACAAGCCATGACTATGGCAATTATTGGCTTGCCCGCAGGACTTTCTGCACAGCCTTGGCAGCTCAAAGAAATGAAAGAAAAAGCGCAATGTGATTTCTACGAAGTTTCAGGAAATAATGTCATTTTGTATTATCGCCAAATGAAACCTTCAGAAGTTCGCACCATAAATTTTGACTTAAAAGCCGATATAGCAGGAAATTATGAAGCACCCGCATCTTGTGCGTATTTATATTATACGAATGAGTATAAATATTGGACAAGCATGAGTAAGGTAGCGATTAATCAATAGTTTTTCGCAGATTAATCGCTACCTTAC
>JAAFHL010000362.1:0-2342 GCA_013298365.1 Bacteroidota bacterium
TTTACTTTGACAGCCGTTATTCCTACGGGCTATACAGGCGCAGAATATTTGTGGTTAAAAAATGGCGTACCTGCTTATTCTCAAACAGGCGGTTCTGGCACATATACTGTGAATGCAGGTACAACAGCGGCTTCAAATGATTATACGCTTCAGGTAGTATATACAGGCTATACTTGTCTTTCTGCGGCATCACCATCTGCTACGATTGTTACTTCAGTGCCAACAGCAACGATTACCCCCACAGGACCGATAAGTTTCTGTGTAGGTACAACTACCACGCTTAATGCAAACACAGGTACAGGTCTTACCTATCAATGGAGAAGGGGTAGCACAATTGTACAAGTAGGCGGTACATCTTATATTCCTACCGCTTCAGGAAGTCATACGGTAGTCGTAACAAATAGCGCAGGCTGTAAAAAAACATCTGCGGCAACCGTCATTACCGTAAACGCTTTGCCTACGGCAAATGCAGGGGCAGATAAATCATTGTGTAAGGGTGCAAGCGTGCAAATTGGTAGTGCTACTGCTGCTGGAGTCACTTATTCTTGGTCGCCTGCTACGGGCTTGAATAATACATCTATCTCAAATCCAACACTTGCCATAAACGCATCAGGTACTTATACGGTATTTGTAACAAATGCTACAACAGGTTGTAGCAAATCTGATGTGATGGTAGTTACCTCTATTTCGGGTCCTTCTACCCCTTCTGTGAGCAAAACCGTTAGTGGTACAACTATCACACTTACAAGCATTACACCTGGTGCTGCTTCGGTAAATTGGTACAGCAATGGCGCATTATTGTTCAGCAATATGGCTGCTAATTCCAGCATCAATGTCGTAGCATCTAATCCAGCAAAAGCATATACCATAAAATCTAAAGGCACAAATGGCTGTTTATCTAACTTCTCAAACTTTGTAAGTGCAAAAGTAGGTGATGGCAAAACAGGTGATGTGCTTGTGGAAATAGACGAAAACATCATGCAAGCCTATCCAAATCCTACCCATGGTTTGTTGAATGTAGTCATCAATGATGCTGCATTGACAAGTGGCACGTTGTTGCTTTACAACAACTTGGGGCAGGTAGTGATAGCAAAAGAAATTTCTTTCTTTTCAGGCAAAGCAAATACAATTTTGGATTTGCAACAGCTTGTATCAGGAGTTTATTCCCTTTCCTTTGAAAACAAAGTCATAAAAGTAGTAAAAGAGTAATAATTAAAAACAACTCTATTGTCTTGCCGCTTTGCCTGTGAAGGTAAAGCGGTTTTTTTAGAAAAATATATAGGGTTTGAAACTGCTAAAAGTTCCAAACCCTATATTAAGTAAATAACCATAAATAAACATGTCTGCCAATTATAATCGTCAATTTTTTTCTGTGCCGTAGGCACTAAATATCGGTAGAAATGGAAATATAACGTCCCATTTTATACGTTTTTTCGTGCAAGCACGAAAAATTTGGGCAAATTTGGGGCGATTTATTATTTTCTACCGATATTTTATCCCTGACAGGATAAGGAAAACAAAAATGGCAGACATGTTGCTATTACTTTTTTCTTTTTTTCTTTTCTACCGTAAACAAGTTGGCGGTATATTGCTCATACAACTCAAACAGGAAAACCATTCTATTGGCTTCGCTGCTAAAAGGCTGCGGACGGTATGCCAAATCTACGGCTTTGTCGAGTGCGGCATGGGCTTTTTGCAAGGCAGGGGGCATGGTGAGGGGGTCGTATAAATCGGCAAGGCTACTGTTGGGAAAGGTTTCCCGAACAGCTAAGACTTGGGCTGCTTTTTCTTCTATGGCTTGTATTTGTTTGGGGCTGGGATTTAAGGGGAAGGGGTAGTTGTTGTAAACAAACGGAGAATAACTGTAATCTGATTTTAATTTACCACAAATAACGCCTGTCCATGCCATGTGCATAGCACTCATTAAAATACCAAAAAGATAAAATGAAGCATTAGGAATGATTAATAATTTTTCATGTGCAATTATTTCTGGTGTCAAAAAAGTAATAGGAATATACTTTCTGTTTATAGAAGATACTCTTGGCATAGCTAAATAATTTGAATTGGGTTGTCTGTCTTGTGTAAAAAGAGTAGGATACTTGCTAAATTCTCTAACGCTTTTAGTGGCACTCAAAAGTCTTGCTTTGGCAACTTCTAATAAACGTTTTTTTATCATAGGCATACTATTAATAATTTCTGGTTGGCAATCTTTTAACCAAAGACAGTATCTAATTTTTCCATTCATTAATTCGTAACCACCAATAAAAGGCATAATATATTTAGCAGATAAGGGTTCATTTTTAATAAATAAATCTTTTTCTTCAGGGCTTAAAATAAGATGC
>JAAFHL010000362.1:2352-5263 GCA_013298365.1 Bacteroidota bacterium
CGGTCGGCTGACTACCTTTAAACATTTCTGGAAAATTATGTATTGCTTGCTCTTTTGGTTCAATCACTATATCTTTACCTTCAATTAAATATGGATTAATATTATTTACTTTAATCTCATGGGGTATTCCTTTAATATTTTCATATTCAAAAAGACGTTTACTACTTGTATCATAATTTGCAAAACCTATAATCACACAATGTACTGCTGCATTTCCCTTTGCTTCATTATGCCAACTAAACGTTTGATGTGCAAAATGAATTTTTATATGATAATTTTTAATCATTTGTCCCCATAAAATATATACTTGTTCTCCTTGCACAATAGAATTAGTAGAAACAAAAGCCACTTTGATTTTAGAGTTATTAATATATTTAGCGGCTTTAAAATACCAAGCAGCAACATAATCTAATCGTCCTGATTTTTTTGCATCTCCAAATACATTTTCCATATCTTTCATTTGTTCTAAACTGCGCCATTGATGTCCAATAAACGGCGGATTTCCCAAAATAAAAGAAAGCCTGTCTTTGCTTACAACCGCTTCCCAGTCAAGGGTTAAGGCATTGCCATGCACAATCTTAGCGGCTTTTTTGAGGGGCAGACGTGCGTAGTACTGCCCAAACTCGTTGCTAATGCGCAGGTTCATTTGATGATCTATGAGCCACATGGCTACTTCTGCAATACGGGCAGGAAACTCCTCATATTCAATGCCGTACATCATATCCACATCTATCCGCAAAATTTCCCGCACATCTAATACGCCCTGCCCTGTTTTGTACAAAGCCCGCAACACCGCCAATTCCAACAGCCGTATCTCCCTGTATGTGATAACAAGAAAATTTCCACAGCCACAAGCAGGGTCCAAAAAAGTGAGGCGGCTTATTTTTTGGTGAAACTCATTGAGCTTGTTTTTATTGTCCTTAATGCTTTCCAACTCCACCCACAATTCGTCCAAAAACAGGGGTTTTATGAGTTTCAAAATATTGGTTTCACTTGTATAATGCGCCCCCAAGTTGCGCCTTTCTACGGGATTCATCACGCTTTGAAACATAGAGCCAAAAATGGCAGGCGAAATATTGCTCCAATCCAAATAACAAGCATCTAAGAGTCGCTGCCGCATCTGCCTGTCGAAACTTGCAGTAGGCAATATCTCGGCAAAGAGGTTACCGTTGATATAGGCAAACGCCGCAAGGTCTTCGTCAAGGTTTGTGAAACGCTCGGCAGGGGGCGTATTCAATACCTGAAAAAGCTCGTGCAAACGTGCGGCTAAGTCGCTGCCGTCCTCACTTGTGCGCTTTTCAATAAAGGTTTGAAATTGTTGTTTTTCAAAGATATGAGTATCCTCCGCAAACAAGCAAAACAAAAGGCGAATCAAATACACCTCCAAAGCATGTCCTTTGTAGCCAATTTCCTCCAATCGGTCATGCAATTTGCCCATCAATTCCGCAGCTTTGATGTTTGCAGGGTCTTGTTCCTTGTATTCTTTGCGCTCATAGCCGAGCAAATAGCCAAAAAGCTGTACGTTATTTATCAGCTCATGGAGTTTGAAATCCTTTTGCGTATTGCGTTCAAGGTCGTATAGCCGAAAATTTTCAAAATCAGACACCAAGATACAGCGAGGCAACTCGTGTTCTTTCAAGCCATGAATGTATTCCTTCGCCTGCTCGTAGGCTTTGTCAAGGCTTCTGCCGCCGCTTTTCATCTCTATCAGGATATTGCCTTTCCAGAGCAAATCTATATAGCCGTCCTTTTCCGACAGCTTTTTGACCTTGTGTTCAAACGAGCCAACTCTTTTGCGGCTAATGCCAAAGACATTGAAAAATTCGATAAGGAAAGCTTGAGAATCCGCTTTTTCGTTTGTCGTGCCAGCCCATTCTTTGGAAAAAGTAAGGGACCGGTCTTTTATTTCGTTCCAACTGAGTGCCATATATTTTTTAAGTAGCCTACATTTAGCTTGGGCTTTGTTTATGTAACCTAAGCTAAAGCGTAGGCTACGAGATTTTAATTTGCTAACAAAACAAAGGAATAATAAAGAGATATGCAAATGTTTTTATAATTAAAGCTTATGTAAATCTGTTTCATTTACAATGTGGCAAATTTATAGCGTTTAACGTATAATATACAAACAGATTTATGCTATTTACATTTTCCCATAATGGCTTTCTCCTAAAAAATAAAACCACAAAGTTCACAAAGAAAAGACAGCACAAAGAACACAAAACAGTTTATTTTTCTATAGATTTTTGTGTTCTTTGTGAATCCCTTGTATGCTTTGTGGTAAAATTTAACTTTTTTATTCCATTATTTTTTTATGAGAAAGCTACATTTTGTCCATATTTTATTTGGTAAATAAATAAAACCTACATACATTTGTACTGATTTTTTACTGATTACAATTTACAATACACAGAAACAAAAACCTAAACCTAATAATTACATTTATTTTGTATTTATTACCTTTTACTTACAAATACATATTGGCTAAAATATGAGTATCCAATATTTACATTTTTCATAATTCAAGTTTTTTTATCTAATATTTCATGAAAAAAAGTAGAATTTATTTTTTGTTTATGGCATTGTTTGCCACAATTATGGCGCACCCTGCTGGCTGGTCTTATCATCAAGTATATGAAGTTACCGAAAATTCAGGTGTAACCCTTAGCGACTATCAATTAGCGATTACGCTTAATACACAAGCTTTGGTTTCACTTGGACAAATGCAAAGTAATGGTAGCGATATCCACATTATATTATCTATATTTTTACCAAATTAAATTATGAATTTTTTTTCTTTAAAATCAATTTTATGCTTATCATTAGCATCTTCACTTTATTATGAAGCAAATGCTCAATGTGAAAGCATTACAACATCAACTGCAAGCCCCAGCCAATTTTGTGCAGGTGGAAC
>JAAFHL010000364.1 GCA_013298365.1 Bacteroidota bacterium
ACTCCTCTGCAAATTTAAAAAATAGTTCTATTGCAGGTGTAAAGCAAAACCTATTATCACTTTTTCTTTCAACAATATTTCGGTCTGTCATTTTCTTAATAAGTTGAGTCAAGTTCATAATATCGTCAATATTAGCAACAACTTCCTTATATTCAGAAGATAATATTCTTTGTTTAACTTCTTCAATATCAAAGTAACCCATTCTTATTTCTTGGCTAAAATTTTTCCCTTCCCTATCTAATTCATAAGCCAAAATAGCCAAAAAAAGTGTAATGTTTTTGGATAACTTAGAATCACTTTCAACTGATTCAATATAAATAAATTCGTTAGTCACTTTCATTTCATAGCCAAAACTTTCTTTAAAAAAAGAAACATAAAAGTCTTTCTCTTTTTGAGTTATGACATCAAAAAGTTCATTTTTTTGTAGTATGAACCTACCCGCTAGCAATTCGCTAACGATTTTTTTATGGTATTTGTGGTATTGCATTTTCAATTTTGATTAATGGTGCTATAATAGAAAAATTTACTAATTCTATTACTACATTCTGCGTAGTAATTTCTGCTATAATGTCAGTTTCAAAAATAAGTGTGGTTAGCGAAAAAAATTTATCTTTATCTACGGTGCTAAATTCTTGATTTATTGTATTATAACACCATAGCATAAAGTTATTTATAGGTGCTTCGCTCAATAATTTTGCCTTATAATGCTGTTTATCAAAATGCCAAAATATTTCATATTTTAGGTCTGTGGGTTCTTCCGCATAAATTGGTGGAAGTTCTTTTAATTTTTCAAACTCTCGTGCTATATTAATATCAAGGTTATAAGGCGAAAATCGATTTTTGCGAAATACATTGATAAATGAAATTTCTTTTTTGGCTTTTGTATCTTTTAACACTTGAACAAAACCACTCCAAATAATAGATTCTGTTTTTATGCGGTCAATGAAAGGTAATAATGTATCTGTTATTCTTTTCGCCTGACTTTGTAAGTTAAAATCTGCATAAAATAACTGGTCATTTAATTTATCAAATTCATAGCGGATTTGACTTACAGAATGAGTTTCTTTTTGTATGCTTACATACCGCTTAATGCTCCGAATATAATATATAATCGACTGTGAATGATGGTGATTTAAGATGGCATTTAATGGCGTAATATGGTTTTTAGTCCAATAATTTATTTTTTCTATTTTTAAAACATGGTTATACTTTCCTTCTTTATTTTGTTTTAATTCTAATTGTTCATGCATCATTTGTTCTACACGCTTTTCAATATCAGCACAGAGGGTTTTAACCAAATCAATTATAGAGTTTATAACGCCAATAATTGTATTGCTGTCATTAGCAGTATCTTTTAATTTATCAAACAGTGAAACTAACCCTTTGCTTTGGTTTTCTAAACTATCCGTTAAAGTTTGTTTAAAGTCGTTGATTAAAAAGCCTACAAAACGGTCGTAATCTATCGGCATTTCAAAATCTCCATTGGGATTACGCTTTACAATTTGATATTCCTGTAAAGTTTGGCTATTAATTTTAGGGTCGCTACTTTCACAAATAGCGAAAAAAGTTTCTTTTACAATTACATTTTCCCGCTTTTGTGTACGATAAAACGCTGTAATTGTATCAAAATGAGTTGCTAAGAACCCTAATATGCTTTTGGCATCACCTTTCATAAAATAATACCTCCTGTTCTAAAAAAAGATTTGTTGATTGTAAAAGACTAACTATATACATAACAGCTTCATCTGGATAGGCTAATAACTTTTTAGGAATAATTTGATTCTTTACCTCTTTTTTTGCCAACTGTTTTATAACAATTTGGTAGTTATTAGGTAAATATAATTCTGCATGTTTTATGACTTTTTTACAACGCAAAAAATCATTAAGTCCAGTATAATCATAATCAGGGAAAAATAACAAATTTTCTGTTTTTATTTTTTGCAACATATCTTCGCTTGGTCTTCCATATGGGTGAAGATAAACATAATCTTGTCCTAATAATTGTTCTGCAATTAAAAAGCATTTTAAATTCTCAATGTAGCAAATTTTTGGTGTTTTTAAGCTCTTAAGTTGTGTCGAAAATACGCCAAATTGTCGTGTATAAGTTTGTAAATCAATAGTTTGTTCATTTACTTCAATGGTTTTAAACCCTCTCAAAAATATTAACTGCTCTCCTTTGCTACCATATTTTGAATTATGATAGCTTACTGCACTTGTAATTCTATTTGTTTCCTGTGTGTCAATTTCAGTAAAATGGTTACTTAAAAATTGCTCAAATTTATCAATATCAATAACTTGATAAGTTGCACCTCTACCGCTTTTGGTTCGTGAAATTACTTCAGTATCTACAAGCATTTTAAAATAGTGCGTTTTCAAAATGCTTTTTAATGCGCTTTCGCTTTGCGGTTCACTTTTTAGTTTTTGGTAAATATTTATCTCGTGTATTTTCATTATTTCTTTTTGTTAATAACGAACATTTTATCTCCCTTCATATTTGGAGTTAAATAATAAAACCTATCAATATTAGATTTTACTGGGTCTGGAGCAGCTAAAATAGGCAGAAAATGATTTTCTTTACAAAAACGTATAATTTCCTCTTGATTTTGCGTATCTATCATAAGCGTTTCATCAATACAAAATGGTATGCGATTATCGGCACTGCTTACTATTAATTTTTTAATAACTGAGAGGAATACTATAAATTTTATCATTCTATTAGTACCCCCCGACTCTATTTCTTTGCTAAAATCAATAGATTTTTTTTTATCATTTTCAATGATTTCTGCATTAATTTCAAATAAGTCTTCAAAACGGATTTTCTTCTCAATACGTAACCATTCTCCAAGCAGGGCTAAACCATCTTTACTATCAACTTGCTGAAAAAACAAATCCATTGGCTCTAACTTTTGTATAGCACTAATGGCTTGTATCTTTTTTATTAAGCTATCGCTACCATCTGTGTCTGTGGGCTTAATCGTTAGTTTTATTTCTTGAATATCCGAAATCCGTATTTTAGACAATTGCGTATTGAAGGGGCGGATAAATGTGTCCTGAAATTCTTGAAATGCTTTTAATAAACGGTCAGCAGGATTTGAAAATAATTGTGAAACGCTTTGCAAAAGTCCGCTGATACTTTCCTCTTTTTGTTGAATAGTTGTAATATCTTCCTCTATTTCTTGTATAAAAATAGGCTCGGCAAGGTCTTTTCCCGAACGTCGCTTTAAGTCGTTCAGACGTTCATTTTTTCGTTCCTTCAACCTTTCTACCTCACTAATATTGCGAAATAGTTCTTTTATTATTTCGTCTATATTGGTTCTTTCGGATTGACAACTACTGGGAATAATATTTTTTTGTCTCAACTCTCCTTCTTTGTCTAGCAAAAATCGTCTTCTATTTACTTTTTCTATTTCTTTGCTCTTGTAGTTTTCTATTTCATTAGCTGTATCCGTAATTTCGTCATTTAATTGGGCTATTTTTTTCTCAAGTTCTATTATTACTGCATTTAAACCTTTGATTTTTAGCTTAATAGAAGCTAATTCAGCCCTTATATTTTGTTCCTCGTTTAATAATGATATTTTATTATTTACCTCACTTATATCCTCTTTCTTCTGTTTTAATTTCTTCTCAAACTCATCTCGTTTTTCAATAACTTCTATTTTTTTGCGCAAAAGACTTAATTTATTCATTTCTTGCGCTAATTTTTCACTTAATTCTTCAATAGTCGCAAATGGTAGAGGATTGATTCCGCTAATGTCAATTTTACCATCTGCAATGCTTAGTGGATTCGTGATATTTGTGATATTTGAGAATATATGTTCTATTGTTAGCCTTTTTATTTCGTCAGATAATATACGATTAAGCAACTGGCGTGTATGCTCGTCATTTGAAATATGTTGAATGAGTTGTTGGGAGTTTCCCGAAATATCGCCTTCTGTATTTTTTATGGCTGCTTCCAATTGCCCTATTTCAGCTAAAACGCTTGCCTTAGTTGATTTTTCTTTATCAATGTTTGTCAAATTGTATTCAATTTCGCCACGTTCCTTGTCTAAATTCTCTAGCTGCTGCACTAAAAAATTTAAAGGTTCAATTTTTTCTATCTGTTTTAATTTATTTTCTAATTTTTTTTGTGCAGTTTCTTGTGTTCCTATTTCTGTTTTTTTCCCTCCTTTTTGTTCGGATAATTGCCTTTCTTCGGGACGAAGTGTGTTTCTTATTTTATTTTCCAATAGCTTTTTTTCTATATCGCAATACTTCAAATCAGTTTCAATTTGTTTTATTTCAAATTCAAATAGCAGACTAAATGTAAAATATAATTCATCAATGATACCTTGTTTAGTATCAAAATCTTCTACTAATTTTTTAAATATAAAAAACTCGTCCTTAATTTCTTTTATTCTTTGAACCTCATCTGCATAACGTTTTAATTTCGCCAAATCCTCGCCTTTATCTTTTGAAAACTCCAAATCATATTGCTCTGACTTATTATCAGCTATTATAAGAGCCTGTTTTAGTGTATCATTGTTTATCAACTTAGGCTTTATCAAGCATTTATACATTTCTGTAAAAGGATTATTTAGCCCTCTTGATTTAACTGTTTTTTCAAGCCATACCACACAACTATTATTTCTTTTGTCTCGGCTATATGCAAATTGCAAATAGTCCTGTGAATTAGGTATGCGCTGTAATTCTATCCCGTTTTGTAAAAATCGGGTCTGTATCTCCTTAAATTTCAGTAATTTGTTACTATCAGTAAAAAAATGCTCTTCTTTAAACTCTTGGTTATACTTATAATAACTCAACTTACCATTATCTGTTTTAACGATAATCGTAAAAAAGCCATTTTTATAAATTTGATATAGAATAAAGCTTTCCTCTTCTCTTGGGAAGTAATAGGATAATGTTTGTTGATAGGAATGGTCACCAAATAGTGTACCTAATTGCCTTGCATCTGGTACAAATAGGAAATTAAGTGAATTAAGCAAAGAGGTTTTTCCAAAACGATTTCCCCCCACTAATTGAACTGTATCTATGCCTTTTTCAAAATCCAGAATGGCTTTTGAAAATTTAGCAGAATTAAGTAGTATTAATTTTGATAACATTTTATTTTATTTTTAGTATCATGCAACGATGGTGCTGATGACGTGCCGCCTGTTGGATTTGCAGCGTTGGTTCAGCGGCATGGACAGCAGCACTTTGTTATAGGATTTTCATTCATTTCCTTAACCAGTTTTTCTTCTATACATTTTCGC
>JAAFHL010000363.1 GCA_013298365.1 Bacteroidota bacterium
CAATGATGCGAAAAGAGGTAATCTCATCGGAGGTATAAAAAGAAACGCTTGCTTTTCCCTTCTCATCTGTTTCTACATCGCCATTCCAATAAATCGTAGAACGGAAATCCTCTCTTTCGGTAACTTTCTCATTTTCAGCATAAATGGGGTTTGCAAATTCTCTGGCTGTCGCAAAAGAATAGTTAGGTTTTGCAGGTTTAGGGGTGGAATTAGGGTTATATGTACCAATAACTCTTGGACTATTAGAACCCCCTAAATAGGGTCTATATGCAGAACTCGTGGTTGTAATATTAATCACGCCACCTGTAAAATCGCCAAATTCCGCAGGTGTTCCCCCTGTATAAACTTGCATTTGCCCAATCGCAGATTGCGGAATGTTAGGTGTGCCACGCACTTTTACGCCGTCTATAATATATTGTGTGCCGCCTTCTCTTGCGCCCCTAAAAGACAGCGCAAAATCGCCTTCATCTTGTTGATATACGCCAGCTGTCATCGCTGCAACAGCATTGATATTGCGAGTAGCTTTATTTTTGATTTGATTCTGCGATAAAATCGTGCCTTGCGCATTTGGGTCTTTTTCAAAAGAAGGATTTTTGAAGGCTGTAATGAGTACTTCTTTGGTTTGAAAGTCTTGTTTTCCCTGCACCACGCTTGTTGCCAACGCCTCGCCCACTTCTTCTTGTGCGGCTGCGGCAACGACTACTTTTTGTTTGGAAGGAAATGCGTTTTGTGGAATCGCTTTTGCCTCCGTTCTGATAACCTTTCTTTGTGTAGGATTGCCTTTTTCTATGGCTAATACTCTGCCACCGCCTAAATCTACATCTATAAAGCGAGTAATGCCATTGATAACAGGAATACCTGTGATTTTTTGTGCCATATCCAAATAAAGGACCTCCAAATCATAGTCGCCTGCGTCTATTGGCTGAATCGAATATTCGCCTCTATCATCTGTAATTGCCCCATTTACAATGTCTTCACCTACGGATAAACGTACTTCTGCGCCTTCTGCGGGCTTTCCTTGATTGTCTATCACCCTGCCCGAAATCTTGCCACTTCCGCCCGCAAAAGTAGGAACTGCGGTGGGTTTTACAATCGTTTTTGCTTCTATTTTAGGCTGTGGAATAGGCTCTATTTTTTTAGTTAAATATATCCAATTATTGTAATTTGTTAGATATGGGATAGTTTGATGGGCTTCTTTGTTTTCAAAACTTGCTTTTATTTTGGTAGGAATAGGTACATGTTTGATATGGAACTCGCCTTTTTCATTGGTAAAAAAAGCACCTTTCATGCCCTCAATTTCAATTTTTGCACCTGCTTGTGGTATCCAAGCCTTTGATACATCAGCACGCACAACCGTCCCACGAACCTCCGTTTTATCAGCATCATACCAAATGGCTTTCTCTTTTTCCTCCATATCTGCCCAAGTAAAACGCCTCCAACCTGCGGTCAGTAGCAAATTATCAAGCGTTTTTGTGCGTTTTTCGAGGCTTTCTGTTTCATCAAAATAAAAATGCGGCTCATGGATTTTGTCTTTCAACTCGCTTTCTACCAACAGCCAAGAAAAAATATCAGAAGATTTGTCATCGGCAAAAGACAAGAGCTGGTCATTTACCACAGACAAAGCAAAATGTGCCAAAACAGGCTTGCCATTTTCATCTGTTACCTCAAGGTTTGCAGTTACTTTCTCTCTCGGTAAAAATTTATCTTTACTGTTCACTGCTAACTGTTCACTGGACTCCACTGAGCCTGTCGAAGTGCTAACTGTAGAAATATTCACATTCAATTTCTTATGTCCATTTACCAACGCCAATCTTTCTGCTTGTGGATTTCCTTTGTTGTCAAAAAGCGTAATTTGAGCCAAACCCATGGGCAAGTTTTGCGTAGGAATTTCGATAAAATTTTGACCTTCGGTTACACGGTATGACTGCGAAAAAATATTTTTTTCTTGCATATTTGCCATCAAATGCAACTCATTTTTTTCGGAAGCATAGACAGAGAGTTTGATTTTGCTGGGAGAGTTTTCAATGATTTGCAAAGAAAAACCTTCATTTTTGATTTTCGGGAAAAAGAAAACAGCCGTTGTTCCTAAATTTTTTGAGCAAGAAGCTTTATCAGGGGCTTGAGTATTGAGGGGAATACAAGCGATATATTTTTCCTTCATTTTTGGTGTAAAAGTAAAAGTTCCCATGCCTTTGTTTTCTGTCTGAAAGTCAGCGACTTTCCTACCTTTTGAATCTGCAATATAGCCGCTTGCATCAGCAGGCTTATTTTTCTCATTCAAAACACGAAAAGCTACTTTACAAGGCAAATTCGCCACTAAATCCCCCCCTTCGGGGAAAAATTCCACTTTTACCTGATTCAAATTCACAGGCACAGCCCTCGAAATAGCTTCGGTTTGCCCTTGATATTCCATATTAATATTGAGCAAGGCATCACTTGTTTCCAACTTTTGGGGCAAAGAAAAACGAATGTTCGCCTGTCCTTTTTCATCGGTTTCCATCTTTTGCATTTCTCCTGTTTCGCCTGCAATTTGCACAGAAAAAGCGATTTTTTGCTTTGCCAAAGGGGTGTTTTCATTCGTTTCTGCTTTCAAGATACAAGTTACTTCTTCCCCTGCGCTATAACTTTCTTTCACAAAGTCCAAATTCATTTTCAAGCGAGGCAAAACAATTTCTTGTACTTGAATTTCCTTTTCAAAAATGGCAGGATTTGCGTCATTTTTCTGCCACCAAGTATAGGCTTTGAGCTTGTACAAACCGCCTGCAATGCCTTTTTCCAAGCGAAAATCGCCTTTTGCTACGCCATTTTGTTGCACTATTTTGCAGGATTTTTCGATTGTCCCCTTCGGATTGATGAGTTCTACATACACAACATCGCTTTGTGAAGTGGCAGTCAAATCAGCATTTCGCACAAAAACCGAAAACCAAATCGTTTCGCCAGGACGATAGAGGCTTTTGTCATTGCGCAAATAGACCTTTTCCGCAGGAAAATGGCTAATATAGGTATGCCATTTTGCTTGGATTTTTTCCAAAATATTGCCCAAAGGCTGCACTTGTATCATGCCTATCAATACAAGCGGCGTGAGGAGGAGGAGTAAGATGTTATGTTTCATTGTGTTGTTATTTCTCGCAGATGAGCGCAGATTTTACGCAGATGTTCGCAGATAGCAAGCAAAGATGAAACGATTGACAAAGGAATAAAAGAGAATATAATGATTTGGATTACATGGTTTTTCTACGTATTAGGGGGGCTTGGGCGTTTTATCCACTCAAGAGGCTGATAAGTAAAGAAGAAAAAACAGCTTAACACAAATTATCTAAAATTTGTATTAAGCTGTATATCTATTTTGTCTCGTTTCGAGCAAAAATTATGCATTTTCTTTACGCACAACATTCAAAGCGATTTCTGCTTTTACATCTTTGTGAAGATGTGCTGTTGCGGTATATTCGCCAATTTGATGAATGTCATCAAGGGTAATGAGTTTTTTATCTACATCAATACCTTTTTCTTTCAACAAGTTTGCGATTTTGAGTGTTGTAACAGAACCGAAGATTTTGCCATCAGCTCCTGCAAGCGACTCGATAGTTAATTTTACTTCTGCAATTCTTGCGGCTAACACAAGGGCGGTTGTTTTGATATGCTCTTGTTTGTGCGCTACTTGACGCTTTATTTCTTCAATTGCACGAACATTGGAGTCCGTAGCAAGAATTGCCATTCCTTTGGGGAGGAGGTAATTACGTGCATAGCCAGGCTTTACCTTTACGACATCGTGAATATCCCCAAGATTCTTTACAGGTTGTTTAAGAATAATGTTCATGATTTACTTTAATAAGTCAGTTACGAAAGGTAATAAAGCCAATTGACGTGCACGTTTGATTGCAGTCGAAAGTCTTCTTTGAAATTTAAGACTGGTGCCGGTAAGACGGCGTGGAAGAATTCTTCCTTGTTCGTTCACAAATTTCAACAAGAAATTTGGATCTTTGTAGTCAATGTATCGGATGCCACTGCGTTTGAATCGGCAATATTTTTTTGCTAAATGTTGCGTTTTGATTCTATTGGCAGCTGTAGGTCCGATAACAGGATTTCTGTGATTAGCCATTGAGATAGTTGAAAGTTGAAAGTTGAGAGTGGATAGTTAAACAATCCTGACCATAAAAGCTAGTATTATTGACTTTTTTCTCTGAACTTTCTACGATAAAAATTACATAAAACAGTGATGGTGAAAATAGCTTTGTAGAGTTGATAGTTTATAGTTGAGAGTTGATAGTTATTTTCGCTAACTTTCCACTTTCAACTCTCCACTTTCAACTTATTCTTACTATTTTTTCGCCTCGGATTCTTTTCTCATTCCGAAGCCATGCTCTCTACGTTTTTGATTGTAAGCGAAGGAGTGTTTGTCCAACTTTACTGTCAAAAAGCGCAATACTTTTTCATCGTATCCATATTCTCTTTCGAGTTTTTGGATTAACTCACCCAAAGCGGTGAATTCAACGTAGGTATAATACCCGTTGTATTTCGCATTGATGGGATAGGCGAGTTTGCGGAGTCCCCACTGTTCAACGTTTGTAACTTCTCCCCCATTTTCTTTGATGAGGTTAATGAACTTGTCAGCAACAACTCTTTGTTCTGCTTCGCTCAATTCAGGTACAACGATAAACGTAGTCTCGTAGTTTGTTTTAAAAACTTTTGGTGTAATATCCATTTTTTTTACTCAAAAAATTGAGGTGCAAAGGTATGACTTTTTTTTGAGAAACAAAGTTTTTATAATAAAAATTTGAGGGTAGGCAAAAAATAGCTATTTTTGTACACAAAATATAACTATTTTAATATGAATCAAGATGTCAGGTGGGAGCAGCGATTCTCCAATTTTGTGAAAGCACTCCATAAACTTACAGAGGCAGTTAATTATATAAAAGAACATCCACAAGAAGAGGACGATGATAATATGCAAATTGTAGCTGAAATTGTGAAAGAGGGCTTAATACAGCGTTTTGAATATACACACGAGTTAGCATGGAATGTGATGAAAGATTATGCCGCATATCAAGGAAATAATCTCATTAAAGGGTCAAGAGATGCTACAAGGGAGGCTTTCAATATGGAATTAATTACAGATGGTGAGATTTGGATGGATATGATAAGAAGTAGAAATCAGACTTCGCATACCTATAATGAAGAAACTGCAGAGGATATATATGGCAAAATCATAAGAAACTATCACACTGTATTTCAAGGCTTTGCTGAAACAA
>JAAFHL010000365.1 GCA_013298365.1 Bacteroidota bacterium
TGGTGGAAAGGTTTTTGCGAAACGAAGTGTAGTAAAAACCTTTCCACCAAATTTTGTTTACACACAGTTTGACAAGTCCTACTTTCACCAGTGGCACTCAACGATGGTGCTGATGACGTGCCGCCTGTTGGATTTGCAGCGTTGGTTCAGCGGCATGGACAGCAGCACTTTGTTATAGGATTTTCATTCATTTCCTTAACCAGTTTTTCTTCTATACATTTTCGCTTAAACATCTCGTTTTCAACACTTTCATTAATCCTTCGCAAAAGTAATTATTTTTTTGGAGATTTATACATTTCTTTCAGCACTTTTAAGTGCAATTTTTTAGCAATATCTTCAAGTAATTCATTTTCAGCACTTTTAAGTCCAGATTTTGCGCCAAAATTTCCAATAATTCATTTTTAGCAATGCTTTCAAGTGTCTCATTTTAAGTACTTTTGAGTGCAAATTTTTCACAATGCTTTCAACTGTCTCATTTTTAGCACTTTGAGTGAAGATTTTTTCGCAATACTTTCAAGTGTCCCATTTTAAGCACTTTCAGTGCGGTATTTTTAGCAATACTTTCAAGTATCGGTTTAGGATAGATGTTTTTTGCGTTTTAGTCAATTTTTGCCTCGCTGATAACCTACTTTTTAAGAATCAAATAATTGATTTTCAATTATTTAAAACCTCTCCCTTTGATTTCCTATAACGACATGTGCTAGGCGGGTTGGCTTGCGCTTTGGTTCACACTGCTTGGCATTAGCACCATTGTTATGTGTCTTCATTTTCATTTATTTCTTCCTCTTTTTGGAGAAGGAAATCCTTTATCAAAGCACTTATATCACTCTCGCTCAATGTAGCAATTTCTGATTTATCATAAATAGAAAGCAGTGTTACAACTATTTGAATTTCTGCATTTTCGCTTTCTATTGTTTCCAAAAGATAAGTGATAATTCTAAAGCCACCACTTTTGCCTTTACCTTTGCTTTTGGAAGCCAAACGAACCTTATAACTCACTTCCGTAAGTTTTGTACCTTGTTTTGGGTCATTTTGCAGAGATTTTTCAAAATCTGCTAATTCCTCTTTCAAGCCACGAAATTTTTTTAGATATTTTTTGGCTTCTCTGCGAAAATTATCCGATATAACAATCTCAACATTCATTTAAAAATTCTGTTAAGGATTGAAGTTTTCGTTTTTCTTTTCTCGCTTTGTGTACTTCTTTCAAGGCATCTCTTATCCCTTGAAGGATTTCTAATTTGCGCTTGATTTCTTGGTATTCCTTCTGAAATACAAGCCAATCGCTTATTGGAATTTGAACAGCAATTTGATTGCCCGATATATCTGTGATGTAATTTAAGTTAAACATACCTAAAACTATTATTTTGAACTACAAAGATAATAGTTTTAAGTAAACTTCCCAAATTATTTTTCTACTTTTATAAACCAACCTGCTTGAGTTGCTAACCGCATCAGTTCAAATATATCCGAAGCCGAAGGAATACAAGCCTGCCCTCTTGACGGTTGTAGTGAACCATCAGGTCTGCGCCAAATAAAACGATAACCATCATCAGACCTTCCGTCGTCATAATTATATGTCCCCCAATGAAAACATAAAACCCATTCGCCTTCGCCTATATTACCTAAAGCGACCTCGTGTTGAATAGAAAAACTTGCCATAATATATTGTTTTTTAATTAGTTGATTTATTTACAAGGACACATAACGGCTATATTGCTGCAGGCTGGGCGGCGTGTTAGGCTTGCGCTTCTATTCGCCCAGCTTGGCAGAAATATTTTTGTTGTCGGAATTTTTCATTCTATAAGTGTCCATTCTATTAGTTCAACTCTATCTATTTTCGTACCAATATAAGTAACCCATAATTCTTTTATAGGCATTCCAGTTACATGGCAATTCTCGCAAAGGCAATAATGCAATATTGGGGCATCAACATGTGTTGGTTTCCCAAATATTTTTATCCATGCCGTAGTATCCATTCCATTTGTACAGATGGTTATCATATTTTCTTTTCTAAATACTGCAAGTAAATAAGCATCACATTTGTAATATTTTTCTTTTGAATTATATTTCCAATGCTTAATCGCATTTTTTTTGAATGTTTCACAATCTGTAATAGGATATTTGTCTATACTTTTTGTTGTTTTACAATCAACAAAAATAAATAATATTGTCAATATCCCAAGAATTATTATATTTTTCATGGGATTAATATTTTATTAATGTTGTGTTGTGTATTTTATTTTTTGAAACAATATTTATTCGATACAAACCTGATGAGTATGTGTTTAAATCTATCAAATATTCTGTATGTTCTCCAACATATTTAGTAGATGATATACATTTGATTTCAGCACCTAAACCATTGTAAATCAAAATATTTATTTGCTCATTATTCCTGTTTTCAATTACTAATTTAGCCACATTTGAGGTAGGATTAGGAAATAGTTTTACCTCGTCAAAAGTCATACCCTTCTCATCTTTTAGATATACATTTCCACAAATACTATCATTGAGCGCAACCATTGGGCTTAAGCAAGCTGCATAACTTGAATCGACAGGCAAGACACTAATGCCTACGATATAGTCGCCGCCTTGTTTATCATGATACTTTATGTCTCGCCTCGTAGGAGTAGGAGAACTAAAATACATTAAGTCGGTTGTTTGGTTATTGTGATGGAGTAAAATACCATGCCCTAATTCGTGAAGTGCTACCGATTCTAAATCACGACTTCCTGGGGGTACAATCGTACTTGTATCTGTATGCCAAGTGATTGTGTTATTAAAAGTAATGGCGAATCCCTTAGAAATAGGTCTTGGCGAACCACTTCCGCTACAATTAGTTATTGTATGCCCTGTTTGCGCAAGCGTTGTTACTGTTCCTGCACCTAAATTCATCGCTGTAACAAAACAGGGCTGGGGGTTGGGAAATGGAAGCGTAACATCCACCATTTTCCAATTTACATATGTACTACAACGCCATTTTACTAAAGCCCGTTTAAAAGCATCTTCCTCTCCCGTGGTAGCTAGCAAATCCTTAAAGGTTGTCTGAAAAAATATATCATATCCCCCTAATGTGTTACGCCCATATAACCTTGCTGTAAAAGAGGTATCTGTAGATAAATTATTCGGATATACCCTATCCCAAACCGCATATGGAACGGTTAATACATCTATACTTACGTTAGGGGTAGATAATATTCCCTTTTTCTTGACAGTAATCTGACCTGTACCTGCAACACGAAAAGAATCATTATCTACAGTAGAAGGAACTCTTACCATAATCAAGGTATCTGACCATAGCAGATAATCTGTATCTAAGGGAAAATGTAAGGAATTAAATGGTATGCCTGTATTATCGGCTCTTGTATCATCAGTAAAAGCTACATAGCCACTATATGTACCTATCCTATCCGCACCAAAATCTGTTCCTACAATCGTTAATACTTGACCAATGCCTGCAGGAATTGTATCAGGATAAAAGTCTAAAATGCTTGTAAGAGCTATCCCTTCAATATCAGAAAGACTATCCGCAGCAACCAAACATTCAAAGGGATAATCCTGATTATCAGCAGCATCTCTATAATCACTCTCGCCCATCATGCCCGATTCATCAAAGGAAATGGTAGGATTTTGAAAGATATTAGCCACCTCCATTTCTATATGAAAAATGTTGCCCCCTACTGTGTCAAGCGAAAATAATGGATTAATAGACAAACTTGCGTCTGCTGTTATAGACACTTCATTACTTGAAATATCGCCATAGTTGAGCAAATAATCCGAAGCAAAAATAACATTTCCTTTTGTTACCAACAATTTCCCATTGCTCACGACATTATTTCCAAAAACAAAAGGGTTAAATGCAATCATTACATTTCCCTTAGAAAATTCAAAAACACCCCAAATCGTTCTACTCCAAACATCAAATGTTAAAATAGAGGTTGCTCCAGATTGAAAATTCACATTCCTAAAACCGTATTCAATTCCAACCCCATCACAGCCATATATCGCTTTTAAATTGGCAATTTTATCCTCGTATGCCCGTTCATAATCCGATTTTTGAACCCTAAATCTGGACATTTTTGCTTCTTTTTCTATTACCTGAAATAAATCGTTTTCAATATTTTTGGCATTATAAAAAGTGTTTCTCGCTTGAAGAACCTTATCCTGCACATAATAGCCAAAGAAACCTTGTGAATTTCCGTAAGTATCATAACTTCCTTCAATTATTTGCGAAGGAATCAGAAAAAATACGCCCGTTTGCGCATTTTTCAACCGAAGTAAATTGGAATATGTTTGAAAGTCTCCATCTATCTCGCCTCCCCAAGTGATAACTTCAATTTCCGTTTGAAGCAATTTACCTTTAAACCGTTTGTAAATACTTATCGTATTTTTGGTAAAAATATCGTCTCTCCTCCTAAAAGATTGAGTAGCTACGACTTTACCTTCTACAATAAGCTCCGATTTTGCAATAATTTCAGTTATTGGTAACATTTCCAAACCACATACTGACTGCGAAAAAACTGCGGTGCAAGATAGCAACAACACGATGAACAAAGATAATGATTTCATAATTTGTTAGTAGTTAAGTTATTAAAAAATTGATTGATGTTTTTTTTATTTTGAATTTTCCGAGAACGATGGTGCTGATGACGTGCCGCCCGTTTGCCTTGTGCGGTTGCCTCAGCGGCATGGACAGCAGCACTTTGTTCTCGGCTTTTTTCTCATTTTTAAAACGTCACGCTTAATTTCTACACTACATTTTTCAAAACGACTCGTTCAAAATCAAGTTTTAAACCATAGATTTAAAACACAAAAACTTCAAAATCAAGTTTTTAAACGCAGATTTAAAACGCAAAATCTTCAAAATCAAGTTTTTAAACGCAGATTTAAAACACAAAACATTCAAAATCAAGTTTTTAAACGCAGATTTAAAATACAAAACATTCAAAATCAAGTTTTTAAACGCAGATTTAAAACGCAAAATCTTCAAAATCAAGTTTTTAAACGCAGATTTAAAATACAAATCATTCAAAATCAAGTTTTTAAACGCAGATTTAAAATACAAAACATTCAAAATCAAGTTTTTAAACGCAGATTTAAAACACAAAACATTCAAAATCAAGTTTTTAAACGCAGATTTAAAATACAAAACATTCAAAATCAAGTTTTTAAACGCAGATTTAAAACACAAAACATTCAAAATCAAGTTTTTAAACGCAGATTTAAAATACAAAAC
>JAAFHL010000366.1 GCA_013298365.1 Bacteroidota bacterium
AATTGTTATTGGGTGTGATAGTCGGTTTTGGTACTTCTATAATATTCAAAGGCAAATTATTAGAAGTAGCAACACAACCTCCTTCATTACTGACCGCACTATACAAGGCATTACCTAATTCAGAAGCGAAAAACATACCACCTGTTGCTCCTGTTATCTCTACCCCATTTCTACGCCATTGATAGACTGCATTAGGGCGTGGATTGCTTACCTGCAAAAGTACTGATTCCCCTTTACAGCCTATAGCATTGGCTGATGTGATGCTGACAGCAGCGGTAGTAACTTCTACGCTTTGCGAAGTGCTAAAAGTACAGCCATTTTGGGTAAGGCTATAGGTGATGGTGTGTACGCCTACGCCTGCAGTAGCAGGATTGAATGATGCGCCCGATACGCCTGTACCTGAAAATATACCTCCTGAAACCAAAGGCAATAAACTAACAGATGAGGAACTATTACAATAACTTGGCAACAACCCTACAAAACTCGCCTGTGGACGTGGATTGAGTGTAAGTGTATAGTTTGTTTCTGCTCCTATGGTGGCAGGCGAACTACCTACTATGCGCAACTTATACCCTGTCCCTACTATGCCCGCAGGCAATGGACAAGAAATAGTACCATTGGCGATACTGCTCAGACTACCCAATACGAGCGGATTCGTAAATTTCCCTTCTGTGTTGGATAACTGCACACTAAATGTATTGCCCGCTGTGAATGTTCCTGCTATAGTGTAAGGTATGTTGATAGTGCTTCCTTCACAGTAAACAGTAGTAGGTAAGGTAGGAGCGTTTATGGCACGAGTATCGCCTCCTGTGGAGGTAAAGAGGAGTTTTTGAGAACCTGCTACCCATACTGTATTAGCATCTATACCAAAAATTTGATAAAAAGATTTTCCAGAAATATCAGGTGCATTTGTCCAAGTTATTCCACCATCTGTTGTTTTAGCAAGCCTTTGATTACCCGCTATGTACCCAACTAATTCATTAGCAAACCAAAGTTGGCTACTTGCTGCTTGTGGCGAAGTTAATCCGCTTGGATTACCAACTTCTACCCAAATTTTTCCACTATCTATTGTTTTATAAACTTTTCCATTTGTTTTTGTGCAATATCCTAAACTTTGATTAATAAAATTTATGGCTGTAGTATTAAAAAATAAATTATTAAAGCTCTCATCTATTTCCCAAGATGTACCTGAATTTGTTGTCCTATACACTCGAACGCCTGCTAACCAACCATTTTGCTCATCTAAAAATTGGAAATCATATACTCTTGAGGGCGCAACATATAAAGATGTCCAAGTAACACCACCATTAGTTGTTTTGTATAGTGTTGTTGTAGCATCTTCTCTTTGTAAGATATAGTAGCCAACATTTGCATTTAAAAACTGGATTTTACCAAATTGAAAACTTCCTCCTGTTGGTGCATTTACTGTAAATATTTTTGACCAAGATGCACCTGCATTAGTTGTTTTGTAAATATCGTTGTAATTGCAAATGTATCCAATGTTATTATCCGTAAAAAACAACTGAGGCTTTATACCACTTGTTACGATAAGTTTATTCATATTCCAAAACTTGCCATTATCTATTGATTTAAACACATATCCTGAAAAATCACAAGCGAATAAGTGTCCATTTGGAGTTCGCCACATAGTAGCGAAGTAAGGATTATCACTTAATATCTCAGTCCAACCGCCATTCTGAACGTTACTTGTCTTAGTTTCAGTACAAATTTGCTCACCTACAATTTGCCTATAATCTACATTCGTTCCTGTGCCATTGCTTTCAAATACACTAAAAAAATGTAATCTGTTAGGTGTTAGATTAGTTAAATTTACCATACTTGCAGTTCCATGATACATTGCCTTTACAGCATAAGAATTATTTATATTTGATGTAGCAAAATGAGGTGCTAATCCAAAATTTATGTTGGTATTGTATGTAGTGCCATCAAGAGGAATATGCCCATTAGTAAAATTCTTAAACTCTATCCTGTCTAAACCAACTGCTACTAATCGTTGGCTACCATTGCCTGGGTTGCATGATAAAGTTGCTGAGTTTAAATTTAAATTACTTATTTGTATGTTTGACGCTTGCAGTGTAGGTTGATTAGGATTCGATATTACAATAGGTAGTGCAATGATATTGTTATTCTCATTACTTTCAACATTCCAATTTAAACCATCAAACGCATTATCCACAGTTACTATCAGATAGTAGTTTCCATTTGGTATATTTGGCAAACTTCTTATATTAGAACTATTAAAGTTAAAATACCTGTGGGAAATAAGTTTGAGTAAAAACAAGGCGTATTTTGCATTAAATTATAGTCAGAAAAATCCAAAATATTATCTGAAGAAATATAGTATGTAACAATATTTGGAGAAGTACTTGTTGCACCAAGTCCTATATTTCTAACTTGACCTGTTATCGTTATTACACTACCAGATGATGAAGTAGTAGGCGTAATACTACAATTTTGTAAAATTAAATCAGATAATGCTGTTACAATAGTAATGGGAATAGCTGTAACATTGTTAGTTTCATTCTTTTCGGAAATCAAATCTCCAAAATCTGAGAAGACAAGAATGTGATAGTTACCAGCAGTAACAAATGGCATTGTCAAATTTTTGGTTATACTTCTTGATCTACCAGCAGGAAAGTTATTATCTAACAAATCATTTGCTAATTGTGTATCTCCCGCATCATAAATATCATTTGAAGATAAGAAAACACGCACATGAAAAAATTGATTAGGTGGTGTTAATCCACCATTTATCTCTTGGAATGTAAGAGAAACAGATTGTCCTTGTACCACAGATGGTGATGTTAATGATAAGCCTTGTGCATACATATCGGGCTTCAAATCATTTGCATTTAAAACATTCACAGGTTTTGTAATTGTATTTGTACCTCCCCATTCGTTTGTGGCAGTATAAGTAACATTATAAACACCTGCATTGGCAAAAATAATTCCATTAGATCCCCAAACTGATGTAGATGTAGCAGGTGTCCCCCCTTGAAAAGTCCAGTTAGCAGATACTAAATTACCACCACTTACATTAAAGTTTACAGATTGTCCGCTTACTATTGTTTCAGGGTCCCAATTAAAATCAATGTTTGGAATAGGCACAGGAATTGTTACCTGATCGCTTGTGGGGTTGGTAGTAAGGTATTTGGTAGCCATACCAGTACCGTTGAAGCTATACACTGCTACATAATAAGGCTGTGTATTCGAAGCAGTTAGTCCATATACATAGACAGAGTTGGCACTTCCTACATATACTATTTTGGCATTGCCCAAACTCGATGCAGAAAGATAATGATTGTTTCCGCTATAGCTTTGCCCATCTATGGGAGCCTGATTGATAGGGATTTGACTCATCAACACAATTACACGCTCTCCATTGCCAAGTATATAATTACATCTTACATTATCGTTTCTAATATTCGTAAAATTCAATCCACTTGCCTGCACTGTAGGTGTAACAGGCGGAGGTGTACAAAAGCCTACTTGCACTTCAGTAGAAATCACCTTTTCGCAAGTGCCTACTTTTACAGTCGCATAATAGATGCCTGCTTGGGCAGTCTGTATGTTCGTGATAGTAGGGTTTTGGGTAGTAGAAGTATAGCCATTGGGTCCCGTCCATGTTACGGTTGCGCCTGTAGGCAAGGTGCAGGTAAGGTTGATATTAACCCCTGCGCAAGTGGTGGAAGTAGAGTTGTTACTGGCTGTAGCGGTTATAGAGGCAGGGTTACAGCCTGCAGGCAAGGGTGTTACGGTTATTTTTGTAAAAAGCTCAGCTGCCATGCCGTTTTCAGTCGCTATGTAGCCATACGCGTCTATAGTCATAGTAGTGGTTACAGTAGGGGCAGTAAAGGTTATTTTGCTATTTTTCGAATTTTGCGAAATAGCACTGCCATCGCTGAAAGTCCAGTAATAATGTATGCGTGCATTGCCCCAAGTAGAAATTCCAGAGCCAAAATCACGCGATTGCCCACTTTGCATAGTGATGTTCTGCGAAGCACTCGACATAGCAGGTGCAGAACCTGATGTATTGTCAGTAAGCTCGAATTTATCGCCTATGATGACAAACTTATTCATGTCTGACGTACTTTTGTTGCCTGCATCACCTTTTGCTTTGGCATCATAAACATTTACCAACATCTTAGAAAGCACTTGCCTGCGCACACGCGATGTAGCATCTACACTAACCAAGCCATTACCAAAAATTATATCTGTTTCATCAACAGCGTTGGCAAATCCTTTTTCTATAATACGTGAGTTAAACGAGTTGTTAGATTGTCTTACTACGCTTACTTTTTGTATCCGTGCGATGGCATCATTGGTTGAAATGTTTATTTTTGAACCTAATACGAGAGGATAAGCGATAGGATTAGCGGGTATTTTGAAAACACTAACTATCCTGCTACAAATACTACTAATGGTGGTAAAGTCATTTACACCAAAATTGGCAACAGCACCCGAATATCCATAGTTTCGGAGTGTTTGGATATAAGGAAATAAAGGATGGCAAGGAGGCACATCAGCATAATAGCCGTTTGTAGTTTCAGTACGAATACGAAAGGGTTGCCCATCATTCCCATTGAGAATATCCGCGTAACCAGCTTCAAGCGCGGCTTTGACAATGATGACTGCCGCTTCGCCATTGGTCATGTCGTTGGTCGTATTGAATGCTCGCATATACCCGCGTTCAAGTGCCATACGTGCATAAAACGCCATCCAAGGAAAACTATTGTTAGTGCCTGTTTCTGTAGTAGTAATGCCTGCGGTTGTCAAAACATCTTTTGCTTTTTGGTAATAGACAAGTTGTGCGCCTGTATAGACTTGGCTATTGAGCGAAAAGGCTATATCGTAAGTTTGCCCATTCGTGAGTCCACTACCCACAGGCATGGTTACGGTTACGATTTTCATGTTAGCGTTTCCACCTGCATTTTGTACGTTGGTAATAGTCGCATATTGTGGCGAACCAGCAGTTCCTATACGTACTCTACTTCCCTGTCCGCCTGCTATGATATTGCTCGCAGTAACGGTACCAGTAGAATAGAAATAGAATTTGGCAATCTTACCTGCAGTGGCTGTGGCATCGCCTCCGTAGATGCTCATGTTGTCGTTGATGTTTCCTTTTGTTATCCAAGGTGGATAAATATAACGTGGTGCAGTAACATTTGTGCGATAATTATAGCCACACAAGGGGTTAAAATTATATTCT
>JAAFHL010000367.1 GCA_013298365.1 Bacteroidota bacterium
ACCATACGCCAAAGCCGCAGCAGTAGGCTCGTTGATGATACGGCGAACCGTAAGCCCTGCAATTTCGCCCGCTTCTTTTGTTGCATTACGTTGTGCATCATTGAAGTAAGCAGGCACCGTAATAACCGCTTCTTTTACTTCATAGCCTAAATAATCTTCCGCAGTTTTCTTCATTTTTTGAAGAATCATCGCAGAAATTTCTTGTGGTGTATAAGTGCGGTCATCAATCTTTGCTACAGCCAAATTATTTTTACCCGCAACTACTTCATACGAAATCATTGAAAATTCGCCCTTAGCTTCTGCGTGGGTTTGTCCCATAAAGCGTTTGATAGAACGAATGGTTTTAGTAGGGTTTACAAGTGCTTGACGCTTAGCTTGTTCGCCTACAACTCTTTCCCCGTCTTTGGTGAAACCTACAATAGAAGGGGTTGTACGTTTGCCTTCTGCATTTACAATAACAACTGCCTCGTTTCCTTCCATAATGGAAACACAAGAGTTTGTTGTGCCTAAGTCTATACCGATTATTTTTGCCATATTTATGTTTGTGTGTTTAGTTACGTTTGTATTAAAATGTGAATGACTTAAGCAGATTCTACTCAATATTCACCTTCAAATTCCCGTCTTCCTCATTTGAAATCAGCGGAAAAGCGATAGCAAGTACCCCATTATCGAATTTCGCTTTGATGCCTTCGAGTTGAATATTCAAAGGTAAGTCGAAACTGCGCATAAAATCGCCAAATCTGCGGCTGCGTTGCTGATACTGTTCGTTTTTGATTTCCGAGATATTTACTTTTTTGCCCGAAATCATCAAGGTTTGCTCTTGTATTTTGATAGAAACATCTGTTTTTATCACGCCTGCTAATTCCATTTCTATCACGTATTTTTCTGCTGTTTTGTAGATGTCAGTAGGGAAATTTACGTCTGTGGTGTCGCCACTAAAAGCGTCTTTGAAAAAGCCACCCACCGACTTTCCGATGTCTTTTACACCTGTTTTTAAGTCGCTTAAAAAATCTTTATTTTCCATTTTTTGTTTGTAAAGTGTTACGAAACCTATTTAACAATCTTAATGCCATACGCAACATGACAGAAAATATTGACAGAATGGCAGATTTGTGTTTTTAAGTCGTGAAAAATAGTAACTGTTGAAGTTCACGCAGATGCTCGCAGATAAAGAACGCAGATTCTCGCAAATAAATGCCTAATCTGCGAACAGAGGTTCACGCAGATGCTCGCAGATAAAGAACGCAGATTTTCGCAGATAAATGCTTAATCTGCGAAAATCTGTGGTTTAATCTCTGTAAATCTGCGAGAAACTAAATAGTTACGACTATTTTACCAATTTAAAGGATTGAATATGCTGTTTCGTCTTTACCGTTAAAAAATAAATGCCTGCACTCAAGTGCGAAAAATCGCCATTTTCTATATTTTCTCCTTCAAAAAGTACTTCGCCATAGATGTTTTTTAGGGAAAAAGCGGCAGCCTCTGTGAGATTTGCTACATGGATTTTATTGGTAAATGGGTTAGGGTAGGGGATAGGAGATTTTGGCAAATCTGTATTTTGTGAAATTGCATTTGTATTACACATCACCAAATTCAATCTTTGCCAAATACTATCATTCAGTAAAAAAGGCACTTCTGTCCCATTTGGCATATTTCCCATACGTATATAGACCAAATTTTGACTGGGGACAACATTGATAAATTGTCCATTTTTGCCCATTGCGGCATACATGTCATTGGGTGCATGAGGATTCAGTGAGCCTGGAATGACCGCTTGCAAGCCTGGTACCATATAAGAAGCTTTCCCATTTAGCCAACATAAATAGCCATACGACTTGTTGTAGTTTTGAGCTGTATTTGTCATTTGATGAAAATAATTGGTA
The DNA here is from genome assembly GCA_013298365.1 of Bacteroidota bacterium. GTDB lineage: Bacteria > Bacteroidota > Bacteroidia > J057 > J057 > JAAFHL01. The sequence goes on from JAAFHL010000367.1 coordinate 1,884, forward strand.
TCTGTCAAAATTTGATTGCCATTCCAATTACCTTTGTTGAGCAGCAACAAACCAAATCTTGCCATGCTGCGTGCTTTGCTCACAAATACATTGTTGAAGCCCGAAGGGTAAAATGCGCCTGTCATGCCCGTAGGTATTTTTATTTTTTGGGCAATATAAGCATTGAGACTTTGCCCCGTTGCTGTTGCAATCACGCCATCTAACTTGGTATAAGGTCCGTTATGATACGCCCATCTTGTGCCAGCATCTGCCAAATATTGCAAACAGGTATCTATTGTACAATGCGGGTCAGGCACGCCATCGTCTAAGCCTGAAGTCATCGAAAGTTGATGCTTGACAGTGATGAGGTCTTCTTTTGCCGAAGGGCAACTTGTCCAGTCATTTCCCAAATATTGAGAAGATAGGTTATTGATAGAAAGCAAACCTTCTTGCTGCGCAATACCTACGGTAAAACCCGTCAATGTTTTGCCCGCAGATGCCCAATACCAAAGGCTGTCTTGCGTGAAAGTGCCATAATATTTTTCTATCACGATTTTGCCATTTTTGAGCAAAATAAAAGCCTTTGTGTTTTCTTGTCCCAAATAATTGAGCAGACTATCTATTTTATCTTGACACCAACCCAAAGATGCAGGACTCAAGGTCTCCCAAGTATTGCCTGTTGTAGGCGGAAAATAGAGATTTTGTGAAAGAAGACTTTTTTCTATAAAAGAAAAAAGAAAGATGAGTAAAATGTGTTTCATGAGATTTGTGCATAATGATTGAATTTTATTAGAAATATGAAAGAACAAAAGGTTTAATGCAAAAAAGGGATAAGAGAAAAACTCCTACCCCTTTATCTATTTCATTTTAGTACAACATAAAAAACTATTGCCCAACAACCACCAATTTTTGACTTTTTACCCAGTTGTTACCTTGTATTTGTACACTATACATGCCATTTGTAAGGTCTGTTAAATTAAGGTCAAATTTGTTTTCTCTGTTCATCAAAGACACATTATAAACCCTCACTTCACGACCTGTGGCATCAAATATTTTCAAACGAACCACTTCATCAGTATTATGTGTATAAAAAACAGTAACTGCTTCGGTTGCAGGATTTGGCACAAGTTGAATATTGTTCTCTGCGGCAAGTTCTGTCTCATCACCTTCATTAACAGGCGCAAAAGTACCATTTAAAGAAGTTACTTTTAAATTATAGCAAGATGTTGCACTAAATACGCCGGCATAACCAAAAATATATACATAATATGTACCTGCTGCCAAGCTCGTAAGAGAGATAGTTTCGGTAGTTGTGCCTGTATTTTGGCTAATGCCAATTTGTGTACCTGAAGCATTATAGATAACCATATCATAATCAGCAGGTAAGGTGCTAAGGGTAGCTGTTACATTGCTTGCAGCAGTAAGCGTAAATGATAAATAGTCATTATCTGTCGCAGAAGCTATTTGCCCTTTGATATTGATATTTTGGATAATTGGCATAGCTGCGGCAAGTGTTTCGTTTGGCTCATTGCTATTTGTACAATTAGATGCAGCAGTTGTGGTAACTTTTAAGGTATAACAAGAAGTTGCACTAAATGCGCCACTATATCCATATACATAAATTCTATAAGTGCCTGCAGGCGCATTTACATAGTTCATGGTTTCACTTATTGTACCGCCATTTTGGCTACTACCTACCTGAACATTAGATGAGTTGTACAACTTCATATCGTAGTCAGCAGGCAGAGTAGTCATGGTAATGCTGATATTTTGCGCAGCTGTGGTGGTAAATACATAATAATCAAGGTCTGTTGCAGAAGCAATTTGTGCTGTCAAATTCACATTTAAGCCAATGGCAGAAGCCGTAGCAGAAGTATTGTTAGATTCCCCAACGTCTGCACAAGTAGAGATAGCCAAAGTTGTGAAATTGCTTGTAGCAGAATAAGCACTTGTTGCAGCACTACAAACGGCTTGCACTTTGAAATTGTATACAGTATTTGCTGTCAAACCCGTAAGTACTTTGCTATTAGTTGTACTTGTGGTAGTTGTCCAAGTAGTGGCAGCACTTGTTTTGTATTGAATATTGTAAGAAGTTGCGCCACTCGATGCTGTCCAACCCAAAGTTGCACCTGTAGAAGTGATACTTGATGCCGCTAAACCGATAGGAGCAGTTGCGCAAGGGGCTGCACTTGTTGTAAAGTTTGAAGCGGTTGAGTATGCACTTGTTGCAGCACTACAAACGGCTTGTACTTGGAAATTATATACAGTGTTTGCTATCAAACCTGTAAGTATTTTGCTATTAGTTGTACTTGTGGTAGTTGTCCAAGTAGTAGCCGCATTTGTTTTGTATTGAATATTGTAAGAAGTTGCGCCACTTGATGCTGTCCAACCCAAAGTTGCGCCAGTAGAAGTGATGCTTGATGCTGCTAAACCGATAGGAGCGGTTGCGCAAGGGGCTGCACTTGTTGTAAAGTTGCTTGTAGCAGAATAAGCACTTGTTGCAGCACTACAAACGGCTTGCACTTTGAAATTATATACTGTATTTGCTATCAAACCTGTAAGTACTTTGCTATTAGTTGTACTTGTGGTAGTTATCCAAGTAGTAGCAGCACTTGTTTTGTATTGAATATTGTAAGAAGTTGCGCCGCTTGATGCTGTCCAACCCAAAGTTGCACCAGTAGAAGTGATGCTTGATGCCGCTAAACCTGTTGGTGCGGTCGAACAAGGCGTTGCTGCTGCTCCTGCTACTTTTGCCCACCAAGTTCCCCAACTATTTACCGTAGAACGAGCATATTCTTGAACTGTCCAAAAGGTGCTGCCATCAGGGTCAAGTGCTACAGCAGTATAATCTCCCCAACGATTATCTGTTCCACCAAATGTTTTGTAATAGGTATTTGCACCAGCTTTGTAAATATAAGGCGTATTCATGGTATTTACCGCATCTGTTGCGTAGCGCAAAGCATAACCTGCACTTGCAAACGTTGTGCTAGAAAACCGAGAGAAACCTACCATCACATCTCCTGCGGTATTTGTCATGATACTAGGAAATCCATAATGATTTGCCCCTGTTGCATCATCTATACGACCTGCTTGCTGCACAGCACGAGTACTTGCATTTACTTGCCACCATTGTACAGAGGTACGAGTAGGGCTTGTTAAAGGTAAATAAATATTATGGGCAATATATAAAGAGCCATTGCGATATACTACATTTTGAATACGAGAGTCGTTTGTTGAAATTGTGTTTGTCGAACCTGATTGTGGTGCGCCAGCTACTCCGTCCCAGTTATAGGGTAAATTGGTAGCACATGTTCCGCTTACCGCTAAGGTTGGGGTTGCACCCGTTAAGGTATAAATTTCAAGAA
>JAAFHL010000368.1 GCA_013298365.1 Bacteroidota bacterium
TAGTGTTTTCATGCTATTTTATGCAACGTTGATTTGCTTAGAATACTTATATCCCCAATATATTACGCCTTACAGCTCTATTCATGGTCAAAAGATAGACATTACAGTTTCTGTATTTTTTGTAGCTATTTTTATTTCATTAGCTTTCAATTTTATCATTAGAAAATACGAGGAACAGCAAGCCTTAGCCGAAAAAGAGACTAAGGAGCAAAAAATTCTGAATGCAGAATTAGACAATTTTGTTTACAAGGCTTCACATGATTTACGTGCACCGATTTTGTCTGCCATAGGACTGACAAATTTAATGACCTCTACGAATAGCTTAGAAGATGCACAAAGATATGCTCGTTTGCAAAAAGAAAGCCTTGAAAAATTAGACAACTTTATTACGGATATTATTCAATATTCTCAAAATAACAGAGTGGAGATTGAACAAAGTCCAATAGATTTTGAAGAAATTTTTCAAGAAGCACTCGCCGCATGTTACAAAAAATCTTATGAACGCCCTGTAAATTGTGAAATTTCGATTGTTACAGAAAATATCCTTTTTTCGGATAAAATGCGATTAAAAACCTTGTTTGACAATATCCTAATTAACGCACATCAGTTTTTAGATGTCAATAAATCAATATCTTTTTTCCATATTGAAGTGAAAAATGTGCAAAAAGACTGGGAAATAATCTTTACAGACAATGGAATTGGCATCGAAAAAGAGCATCTGCCTCATATCTTTGAAATGTTTTATCGGGCATCAAATAAGGCAAGAGGCTCTGGTATAGGCTTGTACATTGTGAATCAGGCAATAACTAAATTGGGTGGAACAATTACTTGTAACTCGCAGATAGGTAGAGGAACAACTTTTGTTGTAAAATTGCCTAATCAATTTTCTGGAAAAAAACCTTTGCCACTTTCACAAGAAATGCAAAGCGAAGGGATAAAATGATGTTATTCAGTTAAAAACCTCCATTTCAGTTAAAAACCTCCATTTCGTACACAAGATGTGCAAAATGGAGGTTTTGGGCATGAGAAAAATACACAAATAGTTTAAAAAACCATTATTTACCCTAGATAATTCCCCTTTTTAATAGATTTCCATGAGTTCTTTCCATTGAGGCATTGTAAAAAAATGATTCTCTGCTAAGTTTGCGATGTTCAATGAATCAATAGCATCTATCATATTGGGCATATTTTGTACAAACTCGCTGCTAAGAATTTGGTACAACAAGCTAATTTCTTGTTCTGTATTAAAACTATGCAAAACCAATCTTATGCGCTCTGTTCCTGCTGGAACAGTAGGGCTTGTAATGACCCTTGCATTGATGCTTTTGATACGCAAAATTTTGACCAAAATATTGATAAAAGTTCCTGAACCTAAAATAAGCGGCTTGATAGGACTATCATTTGGAAGATAAGTAATGCCTTTTATCTGTGAAAACAGGCGGTTTGCATATGCGGAAAGCACTTTTAATTGTGTTCGCTCACTGTGCATCGTTTTTACGACTATCATAGCGGCTTTGATACGCAAAATGTCCATAGGCGACAAGGCAGTACTGTATATAAAAGTACGACAACGATTGATGAGGTAGTTGATGACTGGCGCATCTGCAATAACGACTGCCCCTTTGCGCCCAATCGCCTTTCCAAAAGTATAAATTCGCAGAAAAACTTTGTCTTGTAAACCTTTTTCTACCACTAAACCCTCACCTTCATCACCCATAATTCCCGTACTGTGTGCTTCATCTACGATAAGATACACATTATCTATGTCGCAAATGCGGCAAAAAGCCTCAATATCAGGAATATCGCCATCCATTGAGTACAATGATTCTATTAAGACATAAATATTGGTAGCCTTATTTTTATGTTTTTCAATTTTTTCCGCTAAGTCATTTACATTATTGTGTTTAAATGAAAATGATAGCGCATTTGAAATCCTACATCCATCACGCAAAGAGGCATGAATAAATTCATCGTACAAAATAATGTCGTGGCGAGTTGCAATCGCATCTATTATGCCACAATTTGCTACAAATCCTGAATTGAATACTAAAGCTCCTTCGCCCTTATAATAGTCGGCAAGCCATTGTTCAAATTCGACATGAATAGCTGAGTTGCCTGCAAGAAGACGAGAACCTGTTGCGCCATATTTTAGTTCTACTTGTGCCGAAAAAGCATCTTCTGCTAACTTGTGATGTACAATGCCAAGGTAATCATTTGACATAAAATCTATCTTCCCATTAGGACATTCTAAAACAAGCAAGGACGCATCGGTTTCAAGTTGAGAAAGTGTTTTTGTGATGTGTTGAGGAATCTTTTGCATAATGATTGGTTATGATTGAAATGGAATAAATATCATGATATTTAGCGATAATTATTAGATGCTATATTTCATGTAAGTTTTGTACACAAATGTACGAAAAAAGTGAGGTAAAAGTTCTCTTTTATTTTTTTTGAAAGAGGCATGGCGGAAATAGATAACTGATTTACAGTTAGTTAAAGCCTAACATAACATAGAAATTTTATATACAATTAGATGAAATGAATTTAATAAATTGATATTAAAATAGTTGTATTTAGTCATTATAGGTAATTTATATTCCTTCAATATTTTCTAATTTTTAAATAAAATAAAAGCAGAATTATTTAGCGGCGTATGATTCCATGTAAGAAAAAAAGCAAATAAAATATTTTTTATATTACCTTTTTTGAAATTAAAACACTTATTTTGCCATCTGTATTTGATGACTTCAAAATGCAATAAAGGGCAGTATTTATGTAAATTTATAGATAAAGCACTTTGATTTGTAAAAAAAACACTATTTTAGCAGCGTTAAACGTTTTTCGTTTGATAATATCATAATCGTCTTATAACAATATGAGGTATTTTGGCAAATCCATGCTGTTTCTTTTATGTACATTGCTCTTCTCGCAGGCGGTGTTGGCACAAAAGATATTGGCAGATACAACACTAAATTATGACCGATTCAAAAATGAATTGGACGCTTTCAGAATGAAGGCTGGTAGTGAAGAAGTTTGGGTAGTAGAATTTTGGTCAAGCAGCAATAGCCGTTCTATGAACGAGGTAGAGGCAATAAAAAAGGTTGCTGCAAAGTATAAAGGCAAGCCGATTCGCTTTGTCTATATTGCTACCGATAAAAACCGTAAAGGCTGGCTTACACAACTTAGCGACCGAAAAATGACAGGCGAGCATTTTATTGTGTCAGATACGGCTAAGATTCGTGGGCTAAAAAAGGGATTTACCCATAATTCTATTCCTGCAATGTTTTCTATTAGCCGCACAGGTAAGGTTAGTAGAATGAAAAACATTGAAGAAATGGAAGCCGTAGTTTCCGCAGAAGCGAAAACTTTGCCTGACCACCCTTATGGTTGGACACCGCCGCCTGTAAAAGAAACGCCGCCGCCGCCACCTACCGAGGAGGAGTTGTTGCGTGGCTGGGTCTATCATGTAGTGAAAAAAGGCGAAACCTTGTTTTCAGTGGCACGTCATTATGGAATGAGCATCACAGGTTTGCAGACCTTGAATGGCATCTCTACAAATGAAGTGTATATCGGTCAGAAAATAAAAATCCGTCCTGACCCAACTTACAAGCCTGAGGAGGCATCAAATTAATAAATGCACAAGCCCTTTTAAGGTGTAGGTATCTTAGAAGGGCTACGTTTACCATAATCCATCATCTTACAAATACATACATAAATGAAAAAGCACATACATATTTTTGCTTTAAGTCTTTTTACCTTATTGAGCTTTTCTGCTACCGCTCAAAAGGGCTGGAAATTTGGGGCCTTTGCCTTGCCTCAATATGTTACGATGCGCAATGCGGACGAAACTGCTGCACAAGCGGCTAATACAGATGACTTTAAATATGCTTCTCTTTGGGGCATGGGCGCAGGTGTAGGTATTGGCTACAATCCTGTAGAAAATTTTGGCATGAAAGTAAATCTTTTGTATTCGCACCAAGGATATAGACATACTTCTAAAAATAAAGCCTTGCAAGACCGTTACAATTATGTAACTCGTCTTAATTACTTGAAAATTCCTTTTATGATGGGGATTCATACCAATTACTTGGACAACAAAGGGGTATTTTCTATTTCAGCAGGGTATCAATTAGACGTACTTTTGGGCGGTCAGGCGTATGACGATGTATTGGAATACCAAGCACCTCGTCCTGATTATATTTCTCGCTATCCAAGAGGCATTTATAGAGCCTATAATCCGATTCACCATAGCATTGTAGGTGATGTTGGTTTTGATTTCAAACTTACCGAAGATTTAGCTTTCAACGTGCATATTCGTGGAGATTATGGTCCTGGTGATGTTGAAAACAAAGACCAAACCATTCGTATTACGCAAAATGGCGGTACATCAGACGTAAGATATTGGACAATTAGTCGTCCTGCTACACACAGCATTAATGTTGGTATTTTGACAGGTATTTCTTATAATATCGTACCTGTAGTAGTATTGCGCAAACCTGAGCCTAAAAAAGTAGCTGCACCTAAAAAGCCTGCAACTACGGAGAAAAAAGAAGGAGAAGAAGGAAGCGAAAAAAAATAAGCTGACTGCTTGATTAGTCATTAAGTTTGTTATATAATACGTTAAAAATACAAAAAGCTGCCCAAGATATTTTTTGGGTAGCTTTTTTGTTATTAATCAAAGACGTACAGCCTTACAGGGATTAATCAACGACAAAAACACAAGCAAAATGCAAGATGTCATTTTTGGAAGGATAAAAATAAATATCTACCTTTGTTGGCAAGATTTCATTTTCCATCATTTGTTTCTTCCCCCAATTTGCATAAAAAAAAGGAGATACTGCAATAAATGAGGGGATATTCAAGCAAAAAAATATGTTCAAAACAGACTATCTTTCCGCCATAAAACTTGACTCACAAGACGATTTGCAGGGCTATCGCAATCGTTTTTACCTTCCTGTACAAAAAAATGGGAAGCCTTATCTCTATTTTTGTGGCAATTCTTTGGGTTGCCAGCCTCGCAGTGTCCGTAGTTATATAGAAACAGAACTGGCAGATTGGCAAAATTTGGGGGTAGAAGGGCATTTTTTGGGAAAAAATCCTTGGAAAAACTATCACGAATTTTTGACAGATAGCACCGCTCGTTTAGTAGGGGCTTTGCCTACGGAAGTCGTGGTAATGAATGCTTTAACGACAAATCTCCATTTGTTGATGGCATCTTTTTATCG
>JAAFHL010000369.1 GCA_013298365.1 Bacteroidota bacterium
ATATGAATGGCGAAAATACAGAACTATTAGGTGGCGCAAAATCTACAAGTGCTACTTATCCTGCGGTTGAGCCTGTGGTATTTCTTCATGCAAATGTGAAGCCTCTGGAGAATGCGATTCAATTGAATTGGAGTCATTTATGGGCAAATCATACCAAATATCAAATTAGCAGAAATGGCGATTTGATGACGGAATTGCCAACAAGTTTGCCTTCTACTTTGACAGATACAACGGGTATTCCTGGACAGTTATATACATACGAAGTGATTGCGGCGGATAGTGTGAATGGGGCGTGGGTCTATTCCGAACCTGTAACCGTACAAGGCACTTTTCCAATATTGACAGATGTTACCGATTTCAGTGTACAAATTCCTGATACTGCCATTGTTTGTATCCCTACAAACAATACGGTTCTTATTGCTCGCAATCATACGCTTTTGCAATGGTCTTATCCAAGTGCATGTACAGGGTTTTGGGTATATCGAAATGGACTTTTGATTCAGACATTGCCTAAAACAGAAACTTCTTGGCGAGATTCCACAGGCACACCTGGTTCTGCAAGTGTGTATCAAGTAAAAGCCTACCTCACACGCAATAATACCAATTATTCCGCAGAGGGTTTGGAGCAAGAAGTGATTTATCCTGCGATTGCTGCGCCTTTTGGCTTAACTTCTCAAGCCATTCAAGACACAGGCATGGTATCACTCGCTTGGCAATATGCCGAGAACTTGATTAATGGCTTTGAAATCTATCGTATGTCAGGCAATTATGGCACAGAGTTGATTAAAACCATTAGATTAGATTCTATGGTAAGTAGGTTTTTTAGTTATTGGGATATTTCAGGGATAATGAATCAGGCTTATACTTATAATGTAAAAGCCTTTTCAAAAAGAAGTGGCATTACCTATTATTCCGATATGTCTCCTTGTCAGCCTGCTGCAGTTATCTATCCTTCTATTCCTGCGCCCGTTGTGTCCTCACAAATGACCGCTAATCAAGTGGCAACAGATGGCACTCATCAAAATTATGTAAAATTGAAATGGGACTATTTGGCAGACAATTTAGATGGTTTCAATGTATATAGTGGTAGTACGTTGTTAAGCTCCTTGGGCAAAGGAATAAGAGAATATACAGACATTTCTAATACACCCGGCGTTGTCAATTATCAAATCAAAGCCTATAAATTGATGACAATAAATGGCGTTCCTACGCTCATTGAATCTGCAGCTCTTGCTGACAATGGCAGCATAGGACAAGCAATACAAGGTGCAATTACGCCTTTGTTAGCGACAAGAGGCACACTTGTTGCCAAAGTAGAACTGAATTGGATTGCTTCGGGGACAGTTATCATTTACAGAGATGGCGTACAAATAGGCACAACAAGTGCGGACACTTATACCGATAATAATCTTACCCCTGGCAAACATTATATCTATGAAGTAGGACCTACTAGCAATAACAGGAGAGCTGTAGAAGGCTGGGGCTTGGAAAATGGCTATGTTTCGGGTTCTGTGAAAACACAAGGAACAAATACGCCTTTGCAAGGGGCGATTATAGAAGCGAAAATCAGCGTAGAGGGAAATACCTATTATTATAGAGATACTACCGATAGCAATGGAAATTATGCGATTTCAAAAATCTATTATGGAGAAGGCACAAACAACTTGACGCTTAGGGCTAATTTGACCTTCTGCGGTGCAGAGCATACTTTTAGCGATAATCCCAAAGTACAGCTTATGTCTTCTCAAATTTATAGTTTTCAGCAAGTCAATTTTTATGATTTGACCAAATATAGCATAAAAGGAAATGTGAAAAGAGAATACTCATCTTGCGGCTTAGATAGTATGCGTATCTATGCAAAATATGAGTTTGTCAATGGGACTACAACGAATAGTACAACAACTGCTTATACGGACAAAGACGGCAATTATAAATTGGAAGTCAATCCAATTCAAGCGAATTTGCTGAAAATGACCATTATGATAGATTCCGTAAAAGGAAATAAGAAATATCGTTTTGTGCCACAACAAACTGCAAGCTGGACCGGGCAAGATTTGTATTGTCTCGACCAACTCAATACCTTGAATTTTGAAGATGTGCTTACTTATCCTATCAAAATCAGCGTAGTAAATGGCTGTGGTACAGCACTTACAGGTGGGCGATACAATGTACAAGTTCAGTCACAGGAGGCTTGTTATGACCGCACCTTTACGGTGGAACAAACTACGGGAATCCTGACCGCACTTTTACCTGCTATGCCTTTGAATATACGGGTCTATAAGGTAGAAAACCTGACTGCTGAAACGCAGCTTGTAGTAGAATACCTAAAATACAGACCTGTTTTTATGAAATTCGATGACCTTATTGCGACTGTAAATGGAAATGTGAATAACTCACAATGGGCAACGCTTACAGATGTGAAATTAGCATATCACAAACCGCCTCGCATTATCTTGGCACAAGGTTTTAGCAAATACCTTTGCAATAATCCCGATAATGCAGCAATTATAGAACAAGCCAATAAATATACGCTTAAATTCCAAGTATTAGAAACCTTTGGAACAGATTGTTCTGTAAAAAATGGCTATATCAAAATCAAAAATGCTGCGGCAAAAGAGGTAAATACTACTTTGACCTATAACTCGCAAGGGGTTTTAGATGACTATGTATTTACCGCAGGCAATCCAAATTTGGTAAAACCTAATACTTACAACTGTCAAGTTTCTTATTATAGCCTAAGTGGGGAACTTTTGGCAGAAACCAATTTAGCCATTATTGTAGAAGGTACAATACAGTTGCCTGGTTCTGATGTGATTGTAGATGTTGCAGGAGAAAAAGGGACAATTCCTTTGCCCCTGTATGTACTCAGAGACCCACCAGGAGATGGTAGCTTTAGCACGATTTCTAAGGGTTCTACCATCAAGAAAACCATTAGTCTATCTCGTGAGCGTAGTGGGGGAGCGGGTATATACAGCGAAGGACATGTAGTTGTTGTTGGAGTAGGGTTTGGTTGGGAAATAGGATTTATAGCAGGAGGAGGCAATAGTCAGGAATATACCTGGGAGGTTTCTACTACCACTACTGAGGATATTTCTACGAGTGCTGATGATTGGATTATAGGGGAAGATGCCGATATTATCGTTGGTGCAGGGCTTGCTATGCAATATGGACTTGCCAAGAAAATCAAGGTAAATGGTTGTAGTACAACTGATTCAACTATTTTTGCGCTCGGACCTAATGGGGTAAAGACTACTTGGATGTACACCGTTTTTCATATTAAGTCATTGATTGATGAGTACTCTTTACGGATAGCAAGAAAAGATAGGATTAGTGAAAACGGGAAGCTTCAAAGTGTAGCCTATTCAAAAGCCTTTTTCCAAAATAAAATTGATAACTGGAGAAAGATATTAGCATATCACAAAAAAGAAACCTTGCCGTATTACAATTTATGTGTTTCTGAGCCGCATGATACAGCTACTCAAACGCAAAAAGATATTTATAAGGCATGGCAAAATGGGTTCTGTAAATTGATTCGAAAAAATGAAACAGGACCTTTTATCCCCAAAGATAATATCGTATGGAATCAAGATTTGATAGATAAGTACAATGTTACCGAAACGGTTTTGAAAAATATAGTCAAAAAAGATTGGACAACGATGCCGTATGACTGGGCATTTTCGACTGAAAATTTGAAAAAACGCCAAAATTACATAGATGCTCAATATGAGGCTATGCATGGCATTGCCGCAGAAAATATTACTTTTTCTGCAGGCGTAGAATATCATAACAGTATTGAGTCTGCAAAATCAAGTAGCACAAATTTAAGTACTTCTACTTTGTTTTCATTAGAAGGAAAAATTGGGCTTCTTTTGCGAAATGAAATTGGGACATCTTTAGCTCCTTTGGGATTAGGTGTTGTAAATGGAGAGGATATAATTAGCATACAAGGCTCTATTTTAGCCCAATTTAATACAGATATTACTATCTCCGAATCTTACGAAAACGCTATAGAAAATACCAATAATATTGGATACACATTGAGCGATGGAGACATTGGCGACCAGTTTAGTGTTACCGTTATCCAAGGAATTGAACCCAATCAAACGCCTTATTTCTCTTTATTGGGTGGCAGAAGTTCTTGTCCAGATGAAACAGGTACAATTGTAAGGGATTTTCCAGATATTAAAGTTATTAATCCTGAAAATGGAGCTGCTGCTTCTGAAGCTTCCCTATACAATGTAAATCCAGAGGAAACCGCCGATTTCTTGTTGCAGTTCACCAATAAATCTGTGTTCAATGAAACTCGAAGTTTCTTTGTATATATGGCGAATGGCATTAATGTGGGCAATGCTACCGTAGAGATTGATGGGCAGAATATGGGGCAATTCCCGATTACTTTGCAGGCAGGACAAACCGTTCAGTCCCAAGTATCTTTTACCAAAGGCTCTATTCAATCCGATTATGATAGTATCGTATTCAAGATTCGTCCTGAATGTCAAACGGAGTATTTTGCCAATAATTTCCCAAGTACTGACCCAAATACGCAAATCGTCTTAGATTTTCACTTTGCCAATCCATGCAGCGAAATTGTATTAGCAGAACCCGAAGACAACTGGGTTATTCAACGCCGTAACTTTACGAGCAATGTCAATCAAGAGGCTTTGCCGATTAAGGTAGCTGGTTTTGATGTGGAAAGTCCTGACTTTCAGCGTATCTACTTCCAATATAGAAGAATAGGCGTACAAAATGATTGGCAGCTTGTGCCTAATTCTTTTGTAAATAAAGATGATTTAGCGGAGTTTGTGGCAGAAAATGTGTTCCCACAAGAAACGCCTTATTACTGGTTTATCTGGGATATTACAGATGATTTTGAACGTTATCCCAATGGCGACTATGAATTGAGGGTAGTGGCAGAATGTCAGACAAATGGCAAAACGGTTTTGTCATACTCCAATAAAACTACGGGCGTTATTGACAGAAATCAGCAACTTATTGGTTTGCCCGAACCTGCGGACAAAATGTGGACGTATGGTGATGAAATTGCTATCAGCTTTGTTACCGATATTGCTTGTAATCTGATTGACAGCAGCAACTTTGTTGTGAGAAACTTAAATAGCTTGGTGAACGGTATTTATAGTATTGTGCCAGGAAAAGTGTATTGCCATAACAATAAACTCTCTTTTATCCCAAATGCGGATATGAG
>JAAFHL010000037.1 GCA_013298365.1 Bacteroidota bacterium
AACCATTTTGCCGCATCAACTGTACCATTTGTTGCAAATTCATCTGTCCAAACCAATTGATTAAAAACGGGCAAAGGGGGCGCATCATAAATCAAATCATCTATAAATGCCACAACATTATCCGTATTATTTTCACCATTTATTTGAATCACTACCCTATCAAAATCGTTGCGTTGTAGTGGCGGCAGCGAACCGCCATTCAAATTAATATAAACATCATTTTGAAAGTCGAAAGTTAGGGTTTGCCACTGATTTAAGACAATGGGCTTAATGATTTCGCATTGTGTTTCCCAAGGCTGCGGCAAAGTACCATCTTGTAATTTTAAGGAAACCTGATTGGGCTGACTTCCTGTTAAACTCGTTGAAGGCACATAAATTTTTAAGGAAAAACGACTTTTTGTAGTTAAATCGAATTTACTGCTAATTTGAAAGCGTGTATTTGCATACAATCCTCCATTATCTGTATATTTTAACACGTTAGCAGAAGGATTAATTCCTAGTGGATAAGGATTTGAAAATGGACGATTTATGGTACAATCATCTCCATACCAATTACTTATCGTGCCATTTCCTTCAAAATTGTCTTGAACAATTTGGGATTTGCTGGCGAGTGGTAGGCAAAATAAGAAGGCTAATGTAACAAGATAGTTTTTCATATTTAAAAATGTATTAGAAAAAATAGGCTTGTCTAACAATAAAGTAGATTAAGTATAGTTGAAATGTTATGAAGTGTACAAGAAGTTATCGTTTTATTTTCCTAAAACCATCCATTTTTTCCAAGCATTTCCTTTGTCTAACTGCACAAAATACATACCTGATGGCAAATCAAACTTCACGATATCATGGGCAAAATAGTTTTTTTCGGCTATTTTTCTACCATTTATATCCCATATTGAAAGCGTTACATTTGCTTTATTTTCAGGCAAAATAAGCTGCATCTCGCCCGAAGAAGGATTAGGAAAAATCGCCCATTCATTTTCAAGTAGTTGATTTTCAATAGCCACACCTTGACAAGCTATGCCTGAAAAAATATTTCTAGCACAAAAACGGCTTTTAATTGCCATGGTATGAACGCCTGCAAAAAGCGCAGAATCTGCATCTAAATATACATTTGCGGCATCTATCAAGGTCATATTTGAAAAGTTGCCAAACAACTCCTCAAAAAACAACTTATCTGCCGTTTCTTTGCCAATATCACCCCGTATTTGCATCAAAGTAGAAGACCACACTTCGCCAATCGGATAAATCCCACCCGAAACAGGATACAAATTTGTAGAAACTGCCGTTCTACCCGCCCAAAAAGTATTGTGTCCGTCCCAATTAAAAATGTCTTCCCATTTGTAGGTAGAAATATCTTGGGAGCGAATAGCCGCCACATAATCGCCAATGCCTTCGTCCAAACCTCTACGCTCTGTGCCGGTCATCGTGTTAGGTGAGGCATTATATGACAAAGCATGTCCATATTCATGCACAACTACGTCCATATCTTCGGCATCATCTACGCCGCCCTGCCCAAATCCCAAATAAGAATTTACCCCATTTGGCACAAAATGAGAATTGTCGCTGCCACCATAGCCATGCGGGTCGGCACGAACTGCCGAATTATATAAGTTTGTGAATCCTAAATGCTGAATATAACGTTGTGTAGTATCTATATGATAATAAACCATGACATCTTCAAAACCACTTCTGTTTCTTTTATAGAAAAAATTACCTGTTGTAGAAGTCGCAGGAACAGAATCATACGCTGCAATATCTTCGATTTTGACATAATCTCCTTCCAAAGAAAATAGTTGTGTAACAGGATTATAGGTGATGCTTTTGAGCAAAACCGTATCTGTAACTGCATCAAAAACAGGCGAGTACATATCTGTATTGTCTTGATAAATAGTACCATACACAGATTGCGAAGCCGTAACAGGGTCTGGATTAAAAATTGCGCCTCTGCCTGTTGTGTCGCCTTCTGTGTGTGAAAAATAGCTTGTTCTGTCTGTTTTGCGCAAAATTTTTGCGGTTGCAGCATCAATCAGCCATTCAAAACTCTGCGAAGGCTTGGTAGAAAAGGTAATAACTTTATAGATAGGCGTTAAAACCTCATTTTCCCATAAGACATTTTGACTTATTTGTACTTCTGTAAACTCCGGATTTGCAGCAATTAAGGTTTTGGTAGCTTCTTCTTGTGTCAAAAGAAAAGTTACTGTTTTTCCCGCAGGAATTTCCTTCAAATTATTAAGCAAAGAGATAATTGTATTTTGCAAATTTATATTTACCTTTATACCTGCATCATACACCACAATTCCTTTATATAATTCATTGAATTGTAAATGATTGCCGCCAAGACTTTGTTTTTGGTGTTGAAGTTGTAGGCTCGTTTCTCCTTTTGCTAAAAAAGGAAATTGCTGTGTTAAGGTTTGTATAATATCTGCTTCCGTATAATTTGGCGCAAGGGAAAGATGTACTTTTTGATAGGTATTTGCTTCACGTTGTGTAAAAGCAAACACATTTAATAAAAGGAATGAAAAGAAAAATAGTTGTTTCATGACGATGAGATTAAATGAATTTGGGGTAAAAATACGAAAAATATTTGATATTTTGTAGGTATATACACATAAAGGCGTTTTTTGTATTAACTTTGTATCAATATAACATCAAAAATTGTATGATTACTTGGGAAAATGCCATAAAGGATTTGAAAATACATTTACGTATCGAAAGAGCAATGTCGGTGCATACTTTAGATGCCTATTTATCTGATATTCAACGCTATAAAGTATTTGGGCAAGAAACATTATTGCTTACTTCTCCTACTCAAATCGTGCAGGAACAAATCGAGCAGTTTTTGTATTTTTTGATAGAAGATTGTTTTCTTTCTGAAAGAACTTTGGCAAGAAATGTTGCGTCTATTCGCACCTTTCACCAGTTTTTATTAGCCGAAAAATATACAACCTTTGACCCTACGGAGCATATAGAAAGCCCTAAATTTACACAAAAACTCCCGATTGTGTTAAATATGCCTGAAATTGAAGCCCTTTTTGCCGCCATAGACCTCCAAAAACCTGCGGGCATCAGAAACCGAGCCATGTTAGAATTACTCTATTCTTCGGGCTTGCGAGTTTCTGAATTGACCAATTTAACCTACAATCACTTACATTTGACAGAAGGTTTTGTACGTGTTTTGGGCAAAGGAAATCGGGAGAGACTTGTGCCAGTGGGCGATTATGCAGTGCAGTATTTGCAGCGATATTGGGCAGAAGTAAGAGCAGCAAAAATGCCTCAAAGAGGTTTTGAAAACCATGTTTTTCTCAATCCTTCGGGGAAATCGTTTTCTCGTATTTCGATTTTCAATTTAGTGAAAAAATTATGTGTTTTGGCGGGCATTGAAAAAAATGTAAGCCCACACACTTTTCGGCATTCCTTTGCAACGCATTTGGTAGAAGGAGGGGCAGATTTGCGAGCTGTGCAGGAAATGCTTGGGCATGAGTCTATTACGACAACCGAAATCTACACACATTTAGATTCTGAACATTTGCGGGTCGTATTTACGCAATTTCACCCTAGAAAATAAGCACATATACCATTCAAGCAGTAAAAATATCCGTTGAAACAAGAAGTAGCTTTGTTTTTAGTAAAAAGTTTATTTTTGTAACTTATCTCAAAATTCAATCATTTTATATTATGAAAAGACTATTATTTATGGTGTTTCTTGCGCCATTTTTCGCTTTTGGGCAGTTATTTGTTGATACAACGAATTATAATGTTCAAAACTTGATGAACAATTTCTTTGGGGCAACCAGTACCATTACCAACATTACAGGCAATACAGGTCCCTCTTCGCTTGCATTTTTTACGGCAACAAATACCAACCTGAATATCAATGCAGGTTTGCTTATCTCCACAGGAAATGTTTTTACTGCCGCAGGTCCTAACATAAATTCAGGGACAACAGCGGTAAATAACCTACCAGGCGATGCAGACTTAGATTCGTTAATACCTGGTTATATGACTTTTGATGCTTCTGTCATTGAATTTGACATCTCAACTACAGATGACAGCCTCAAATTTGTCTATTCTTTTGCATCAGAAGAATATGAGGAATTTGTTGGCACAAGTTTTAATGATGTGTTTGGCTTTTTTATCTCAGGTCCTGGCATTACAGGCACGCAAAATATCTCGCATGTACCTTTGGTAAATATTCCTGTGGCTATCAACAATGTAAATTGTAGCACAAACAGTTTATATTATGTTTGTAATGATGCAGGCAATACCGCTTGTGCAACAGGTTGTCCAGCATCAAATGCAAATACAACTATAGAATTTGATGGTTTTACTACACCACTTTGCGCCTGCGTACCTGTAACCCCAGGACAAACGTATCATATCAAAATTGCCGTAGGAGATGCAGGTGACCAAATATTAGATTCAGGCGTATTTTTGAGTACAGAAAGCCTAAGTGGTAGTGCTACCATAAGTTGTAAAGTTGCATTTACCTCAACAACAACGGGTACTGATGTTTCCTTCAAGAATCGTTCTTTGTTTGCAAAAAGTTATCTTTGGGACTTTGGCGATGGTCAAACTTCTACCCTAATAAATCCTGTTCATACATATAGCAATTCGGGTACTTATACCGTTACCTTGATAGGCTACAATGATTGGAGCAGCGATACGATTACACAACAAGTAACGATTTTGAGTACAGGTGTTGAGGCTGCTCAAGCCTTAAATGTAGCGGTTTATCCCAATCCTACACAAGGCAATTTGAATATTGTGAACAAAGAAAATATGCCTATTTATGTTACAATTACAGATATTTTGGGTAAAAATGCCTACACGACTACTATCCATGATTCTGAAACCATTGACCTAAATGCTTTTGGAAAAGGCTTATATTTTGTCAATATTCAACAAGGCAACAAATCGCAAAGCATGAAGATCATGAATATGAAATAATTTTGCTTAGGAACGAGTGAAAAATAAGATAGCCATTCTGCAAGAATCCAGAAAAGCTAAGTGATTCAGTATCAGTTTTCTGGATTCTTGCAGAATGGACAACATTAACAAGTTATTTTCCACCCGTTCCTTATTTGATTT
Source organism: Bacteroidota bacterium (assembly GCA_013298365.1). Lineage (GTDB taxonomy): Bacteria > Bacteroidota > Bacteroidia > J057 > J057 > JAAFHL01. The sequence goes on from JAAFHL010000037.1 coordinate 5,089, forward strand.
CTTTTGGAAACCCGTCAGATTTTGAAAACCTGACGGGTTTTTATACGCAAATAATGAATATGGAATAATTTTTTTGCACAAATTAACGCAGAGAGTAAAAATCTGCGTTAATTTGTATTTTATATCAGCAAAAAATGATTATGCGAGAACGAAGACTTACCGCTTTTTATATAGATGCCCTGTTAAGCGGCTTATTCGTAAATCTGCTTATTTTAGCATTAGGAGACGATATAGGCTGGTATATAGGTGTCCCCCTCAACGTATTATATATGCTTTTGCGAGATGCCCTACCCAGGGGACAAAGCATTGGTAAAAGATTGCTAAAATTACAAGTTGTTGATTTTCAAGGAAAAAATATTGCAGGGCAAATAGGCAAAGCCTTTTTGCGCAATCTTCCCCTTATTCCGCCTATGTGGTTAATAGAAGCATTACGCCTTGTCTTTGGCAGCAATCGCTATGGCGATATTTGGGCAGAAACAAAGGTTATTAAGTGTATAGTTGAAAGTTGATAGTGGAGAGTTAATATATTAAGTGGTTAATATTCAATATTTTAACGAAAATCAAATACTCATTTACTTTTGAGCAATTACCTAACATACACGCTACACAAGATAAGTAGCACTACTAAATTATTTTAGTTATACTAACTATCAATTTTCAACTATTAATTATCAATTACTTACATGAATATATTAATTAGCAATGATGACGGCATACAAGCCCCAGGTATCTTGACATTGGCAGAAGTAGCAAGAGAATTTGGCGCAGTAACGATTGTAGCTCCCAACAGCCCACAAAGTGCGATGGGACATGCCATTAGTTTGGGGAAACCTTTACGTCTTTATAAGGAAAAATTGGCTGATGGCTCTTGGGGACATGCGTGCAATGGCACACCCGCCGACTGTGTAAAATTGGCAACAGGCGTGTTGATGAAAGAAAATCTCCCAACTTTGGTGCTTTCAGGCATCAATCATGGCTCAAATTCCTCCGTAAGCAGCATTTATTCAGGCACTTTGTCTGCGGCAAGAGAGGGCGCAATTCAAGGGATTCCTGCCATTGGTTTCTCAGTGTTAGACCATCATCAAGCAGCAGATTTTAGTCAATACAAAGATATTTTGCGAAAAATCATTTTTCAAGCTATTTCGCAACCGCTTGGCAACGGCAATTTATTAAATGTCAACATTCCTCGTATTCCCTTTGAAGAAATCAAAGGCATCAAAGTAGTACGACAAGCAAAAGGCAGATGGGTAGAAGAGTTTGACGAAAGAAAAGACCCTTTTGGTGAGTCCTATTATTGGCTCACAGGCAAGTTTTTGCTACAAGATACCGAAGCAGACAATGACGAAACCGTGTTAAAAGCGGGTTATGTGTCGGTTACGCCCATGATGCACGACTTGACAGATTATAGTCGCTTAGAAATTGTGAAAAATTGGGAGTTTTGAGGGGAATTATCACTTTTCAGACGGACAAAAAACGCAGCTTTAAGTAGGAAACCTACCTAAAGCTGCGTTTTTATATCATTGCTACTTACTCGTTTCCAGCCGACTGAAGGTCGAGTGTGAGGGAGAAACGTAATGTATTTTGAAGTGGATGATTTTGCGCCAAAGGAGCTAAATAAGAGAAATTTATCCCAAATACGCTGTATTTTACCCCTGCACCCAAGGTAATAAAAGTACGATTTCCTTTGTCTTTGTTTTCGTAGAAGAAACCGCCACGAATCGCAAATAAGTTACGATACCAATATTCTACCCCAGAAGCTAGATTGCTTTCGGTCATTTCTTCTTTAAAACTTCTGTCGCCAAAGCTGCTAAACATACCTGACAAAAGGCTTGAAGAATCTGCACCACCATTAGAAGGCACCATCAATTTGTTGATATCTTGGGTAAATGCCAAGGTATTGTACTCATCTAACTGTGTAGAGAGTGCATATCCTGCACGCAAGTTTGTAGGAATAAAGTTACGTACCCCTGTACTTTGCGTATAAGTAACCTTTGCGCCAATGTTAGAAATATTTAAACCTGCTTTTAAGTGAATCGGTAATCCTGCGCCGGCTCTTGTTACAGTAAAATCTTTGTTATACAAGAAAGAAATATCGCCAGCAACGCTATTTGCAGGTCTTAAGCCCAAAGATTGATCTGTTTGCGAAGGTGCAAGCGTACTGTATATGTAACGTAATGCCACAGACGCAGAAAGTACATCTGTTACTTTACGTGCATACGCCACATCAAGGGCAAACTCATTTGGATTGCCTTCTCCAGCTTTTAAACCGTCAATGTCTCTGTAGTCAATCTTGCCCAACGAAAAATAACGCAAAGATGCACCAATAGCTCCCGCTTTTTCCCCGAGATTGTAATAACCACTCATATACGCCAAATTCACATCAGGGATTCTGAGCGCACGAAGCCAAGGCGAATAGGTCAAACTCATACCGCCTTTTTGTTGATAGAAAGCCAAAGCAGAAGGATTCCAGTGCATGGCATTTGCATCATTTACAGCGGCAACGCCTGCCTCACCCATAGCACCGCTACGAGAATCGGGGGCAATCAACAAAAAGGGAACAGCCGTTGTGATGGTCTTTGTGGTAACTTGCGCACCTCCAGAGTTTTGGGCGTTTGCAAAAAAAGGCAAAGCCATTGCAGTTATACTTGCAAGAATACGAAAAGTGAAATTCGATGAACGATTCATTTGCTACTTGAATTAATGTTAATGATGTTTTGGACAAAAGTAGCTGTTTTAGCTCATAGGCAATATGAATATGTAATTAATTGAAGATAATGTATAATATGTTCAATCGTAATTTTTGAAGGAAAAGAAATAGATTGTTAATTATACGGAACAAAAGTAGGTAATTATTATCAATCTACCAAAACATAACGTGTAGTTTTTTGATTTAGTTGCTTGGAAAAAAGGGTAGAAAAAAATGCACTACGTTTTTTTTGTAAAAAAGGTAATTGGTTCTCGCAGATAAACGCAGATGTAACCGCAGAAAAACGCAGATTTTCGCAAATAGATACCTAATTTGCGAAAATCTGCGCTCTTTCATCTCCGAACATCTGCGTGAACCTACGGAGTTACAAAAAATTAATGCTTAATCTTCTGCCATTGCTCGCAAATGAAAATATTGCAAAGAAATCGCAACCGTTGAAAATACGGCTAAGACTCCTGCAAGTGCATTTTGAAACACTGCTGCAAGCACAAGTCCTTTTTCTTTATCTATTACTAAAAAAATGGCTTGAAGTAAGCTATTTGTTGTCAAAGAGATAATAAAAATCATGAGCCATATCACAACTACGACAACCGCTGTACTAAGCCAATTATTGCGCATCAATTCGCTACAACGAGCAAAGGCACTTGCAAAACTACGGTTTTCTATTTTTGCCACTGCCATCAAAATAGAGAGCAAAACGCCTGCATAAATACCTGGAATAATAAAAAACAAGAGACAAATGCCTGTTATCAAACCTAACAATACTTGAAAGCCCAATATCCACAATCCATCAGCAAAAGCATGATTACGAAGTTCGTCGGCATCTATATTTCCTGTACTACTCTGATGATATCCTGCCATAAAATTGTAGGTAAAAGCCATCATTAAGGTAGTAGAAATCATGGAAAAAGACGTTGCCATGTAGTAATGAAAGGGCGATATCTGCGAAAATAACGCTGTTAATTCCTCTATTGAAGTAATCTCACCTGATTGTAGGGCAGGCATAATTTCTTTTATGTCTATTTGAAATTGCCCCAAAAAGAAGCCGCCTACCATATAGATAGGCAAGACATATAACAAAATATTACGCCACAAGACTTGTGTATGCTTGTGAGACAAAAAAGCGATGCTATCTTGAATGACATCACCTAAGTCACGCCTTTTGGCTAATGGGAGTTTGTCGCTCATGTTGAATTTGATGATTGATACTTATTGGGAATAACACATAATACCAAATCATATATGCCAAAGAAAGACCGATAATTACCATTTTTAGTATCAACGGCATATCTGAATAACGTGTTATATAGGATTCTAAAAAAGCGGCGAGTGTGAAAACGGGAATGAGTCCAATAATGATTTTCACGCCATCTTTTGCGCCTTTTTGCAAAGATTGAATACGTGTGTGTGTGCCAGGAAACATAAAACTATTGCCTAACATCATACCTGCTGCGCCCCCAATTACAATTGCAGATAATTCGAGCGTGCCATGAATCATCACAGTGGACCAAGCCGAAGAAAGAACATTATTTGTTTGAAACAGCCCCAGAAATGCCCCAAACATAAAGCCATTTCTAAACAAAATGAAAACAGTTCCTACCGAAAAAAAGATGCCCATCACAAATGTTTTGAAGCATACACCAATATTGTTCTTTGCAATGTACATGAACATGCTGAATGTGTCATCGTCTTTGTAAACGCCCGTAGGGTCTCCATTTTGAATATTGGTAATAGTCATTTCCACGTATTCATCACCAAAAACGGTATTCGCAATTGTTGGGTCTTTCATCACAGACATCCAGCCCATAAGGGCAGTGATGCTGAAAATAAGAAAAGAATACATCATATATTTTTGCGCCCGAAAATAAGTCAATGGCAATTCTTCTGTCCAAAAGGAAAGAAAACGATTGCTTTTGTCTTTTTTATTTTGGTAAATGAGCAAATGTGTACGTGCTGCAAGCCCATTCAAATAGCGAACAATGGCACTACGAGGATAAAAAGTGCGAGAATATGCCAAATCATCTGTTAGCTGAATATACAAGCCTGCCATACGGTCAGGGTCCATGTCTTCAGACTTTTCTTCAAAAAGATTTTCTTCATATTCACGCCATTTGTGGCGGTTTTGTTTGAGAAAAAGTGGTTCACGCATGGCAATAAAAATGATGAATGTATGATTTTGTAACTATTTAGGTTCTCGCAGATTCTCGGAGATGAAGAACGCAGATTTGTACAGATTAGGTATTTATTTGCAAAAATCTGCGCTTAAATCTGGGTAAATCTGCGAGAAAATATAGCTACTATTTTGTATAATATTCAATAGTTGCTGTATTAGGATAGTTTTCGCCCAATACTCGTTTCAAAGATTTTTCGGTCATGCCGATTCCCTCATAATCGCTCAAACGACCTACAACTTCAAATTCCATGAAACCTGCATTATTAGGAATCCTCACATTTACCTTTGTGCCTATCGGAAGTGTCTTGTGATAGCAACTAAATGCGGGTTCATTATCTACTTCTACCACGATAACGCTCATGTTTTCAACATGTTTTACCATTTTTTCGGTAGTAGTTGGCGCAGGTGCAGGTACTTTTGCCGTAGGGCTTGTTGCTCCTTTTGACTTACCTCTCGTACTTGAAGGCATAGCAGGCATCGCTCTATTATCCACATCTACAATTGCCTCTGAAGGCGTAGGTGTCAAGCCTGTCATATCTACGTATCCATTTGCAGCAGCAGCTTGTACATCGGCATAAGCCACATCAATCAAAGGCGCAATTTTCAAACTTGCAGATTGTGCTTTTAAGTGTTTGAAGGCTTTGAGACGTTTATCTACATTCATTTCAGAAAGTGCAGTCCAGTACATCGTTGCACCTCTTACTTCTTCCTTGCCTGTAATCAAATCGGAAACCAAAACCCAGCCTTCTTTTGTTTTTTCTCTCCCAATAACGTGTGCATACGGACCGCTTAATTCTGTAAATATTACAGGCTCACCTGCGGCAAACTCCTTGTTACGTACCATCGTTGTGTTGTCCACCGGATTTTGATAAATGCCTGTATTTTGGGCAATTACAGCACCTTCTCCATTTGGCACAAGCAAATATTTGCTTATCCAGCCCGTTGTTCCGTCAGCAAGTATTACCCTCACAAAGGTCGTTTTCTCTACTTGCTGAGTCTCTAATGTCATTTCTATTTCATCAACACCAAAACGAACCGTTCCAACAGTAGGGGAAGTGCGGTCAGGAGCAACAAAAACTGAGCCTCTGTCATATACAGAAACCGCTTTGGATTGGGCAAAAGAAAAGACGGGCAATAGTGCCGCAAATAATACACTCAATTTTGTTTTCATAAAAAAATCAATAAATATTTTAAGGTTGAGTTGAGAATTATAGCTTTGAAAAATGAAGGAAATTCTACTTTCATGTATTTTGCCAAAAAACCCATTCTCTCCTAATACCAAAATGGTATTTCTACATCTGTATGCAAAAAACAGGACAAAGTTACAATATTAGACGTAATTTAGCAAAAATTGTTACGTTAATTTGAACTTCTCTAATAAGTTTGATAACGACATAGAAAATCGGCAGGAACTTCTAACCATAATTTCGCATAAAAAACAATAATAAAAAAATCGAACCCTGTCAGGGTTTAACCCTGACAGGGTTCCATTTCTTTATGTCGATGTCGAAGTAGCAAAAAATCGTTCTGCCGCAAGTGTATGAAGGGGAAAAGCCAGAGGCTCAAATTCCTTTATTATTTTCCAATCCAAGACCTCCTCATTTGCCACAAAAGGCGGCAAGTTGGCAGCAGATATGGCAGGTGCAATCTCAAAAATCAATACCAATCGTCCATCGGGTGGGCTATACACGTCAAATAAATCAAAATCTTCCGCAAGCAACGAAATCCCTGTTTCCTCATATAATTCTCTTGCACAACCCTGCTGCCATGTTTCTCCAAAATCTATATAGCCACCTGGCAAAGCCCATTTCCCTACTTGAGGCGGAATACCTCTTTGCAAAACAAGTAAACCCTCATCAACAGGCAGCAAAACTACCGCCACAGGGATAGGATTTATATATGTAACTTGCTGACAATGTGTGCAGGTGCGAGGAAAATCGTGGACAAGCGCAAAGACTTGTCCACAATAAGAACAATGTGTATGTTGCATCACTTTTATTTTTTTACAAAAGTATGTCTATATGTTTTATCGCCCATTTTTAGCAAAATAAAATAGTTGCCCGCAGGAAGATGCGACACATCAATGCTGCTTACTTTTTCGGTTAAAGTAAAAACATGGTCTATGATTTTACCATCTATGCCATATATTTGCCCAAAACAAGGAGGTGTAAATGTGTTTTTAAAGTTAAAATACAACTCATTTTGCACAGGATTGGGATAAATAGCCATCACATCTTCCAAGTTTTCATCTATCGCAACATGAAATAAAACGGCTAAATCAGCCATTACTTGTGTACAAGCTTTTGCATCTGTAATGGTAAGTGTGTATAAACCTGCTGCCAAGTTGCTAATGTCTTGTGTGGTTGCGCCATTGCTCCAAGAATAGGTGTAAGGAGCTGTTCCACCCGTTACATCTACATTTATTGCGCCATTATTGCCAACTGTATTATGCACAATGCCAACAACCGAACCTACTATTGCCGTAGGTTCTGTGATGGTAATAGAAGGCGTAGTAGTAGAACAGCCATTTGCATCAGAAACAGAAAAAGAGCCTGTACCTGCATTTACTGTAACAGCACCTGTGTTTGTATAAGGAGCTGTACCACCCGTTGCATTTACGGTTACAATACCTGTCCCACCATTACAAGCAATGGGCGTAGTTAATATGGCATTTGCACTTAGCGAAGAAGGTTGTGTAACAAAAAAGTTGCTCAAAGTTTTGCTACACCCATTTGCATCTATTACAGTAAAAGTATGAGAACCTGCGGTTACATTTACGCTACCTGTGTTTGTATAAGGCGGCGTTCCACCTGTTGCACTTACATTCACAGTAGCAGAGCCACCTGTACAGGTAATCGGATTTGTAACTACCGCACTTACCACAATAGGTGAAGGTTCTGTAAGGGTGATACTAATCTGTGGAGAAGTGCAGCCATTTGCATCTGTAATTGTATAGGTATATGTACCTGCATTTTGGGTAAATGAGCCTGTACCTGTGTAAGGAAAAGTGCCGCCCGAACCTGATACAGAAATCGTTGAAGTACCGCCATTGCAAAGAATATTTGTGCTTGTAGCAAGTGCGACGAGCGGATTTGGCTGTGTTACTGTATAATTATTCGTAATTGTTCCCCCATTATTGTCTGTAATCGTAACCGAATACGTTCCTGCACTAAGCCCCGTCCTATCTTGTGTAGTAATGCCACTTCCCCAATTATAGGTATAAGGAGCTGCTCCACCACTTGGCGTAATGTCAATCGCCCCATTATTTCCGCCATTACAAGTTACTGCGGTAACAGTTCCTGTTACTGCCAAAGGCAGTGATTCGGGTAAAGTAAGGGAAGTATTTCCTGCATTGTCGCCTTGTGTATTACCGTTCCCATTTACAGCATTACCTGACGCATAAAATGCTACTGTACCTGTACCTAATATAGGCGCAGTCCAACGGGCGTTAAAAACATTATTGTTCGTTACGCCATTGTGTTCTAAGTAGGTACGTCCCGCCCAAGTTCCCGTAGCAATGGTAAATTGCTTTACATTTGTTGCCAATGCGCTATATCCTGCCAAGGGGGTATTTGTAGCTTGTATCAAAGTGGTAAGTTGAAATCCATAGCCCGCTGGTGTGCCTGCACTATTTTGTATAATAACCCGCAAATCATAACTTGTACCTGCCGTATAGCTTGTTACAGGTATGCTAGTGCCTAACTGAAATATTTGAATCGAAGGCGTAACCAAGCCATAGCTGCCCCCATTGTGACAACCACCACAAGTAGTATTTTCGGTAGGCGCACCTGTGTTTCCACTGTTAGCAATGGTAGCTCTTCCCCCCGAAGAGCTTGTAAAAAGTGAATAAAGAAGGACAAGACCAAAGATAAATGAGAAGATACGTAGAAAATGTTTCATTGGATATAAAGAAAAATATAAAAATATGATGCAATACTAATGAATAATTGGCAGAAAACAGTAGATTTGGACGGATTTTTTGTGGAAAATGGAAATTATTTCTCTTTATTGCTCAAAAAAAGTAATTTTGTCTTTTCTAAGAAAATGTACAATCGCTGATAGGCTTATTATTTCATCTAAAAAACCTTTAAATTGAAACGAATTTTACGAAATATTCTTATTCCCATTTTTGGCGCACTTCGCCGAATCAAACCGCCTGGCTTTGGGGGAGCAGGACTGTACGATGTACTAAGATTTTGGTTTCAAACCTTATTTGATGCTCGCTTCAATATGATGGCGGCTGCGATTGCCTACAACTTCTTCTTTGCCTTATTTCCCACTCTTATTTTATTGTTTACGCTCATTCCTTTTTTGCCAATAGACAACCTACAAGTACAAGTTTTGGCTTTTTTTAGAAATTATGTTCCTGCCGAAAGTATGAAAATTGTAGAATCCGTGGTAAAAGCTTCTTTTCAAAAAATGAGCTTGGGCTTAATATCTGTCAATGCGTTTTTGGCGTTTATTTCTGCTATGCGTGGTATCATTGCTATGATGAACGCTTTTTCGGAAACTTTTGGCAAAAAAAAACAGAAAAGAAATATCATTCAACTATATGCAAAAGCCATATTGATTTTCACCATTTTGACAGTCTTTTTGATTCTCTCCACCGTTTTTCTCAATTTTGGGGAATATATGATACATGAATTACGCCGTTTCAATTGGATTCATAAAAATGGTTTTGACTTTGCCCTTCTTAAAGGTCTTAACTATCTTATTACCATTTTATTACTTATTTTTAGCATTACTATTACCTATAAATTAGGTGGGGGCAGCAAACAATACAAATTCTTTTCGCCTGGCTCTATTGTCGGAGGGGTTCTCCTGCTTCTGACCCTTATCGGGCTGCATTATTACTTCGCCAATTTCGGCTCATTCAACAAAATTTATGGCAGTTTGGGAACCGTCATCGTATTGATGCTTTGGTTTTACTATATTGCGGTGGTTTTGCTCATTGGCAACCGCCTCAATCAAGCAATCGAACGAGCAAAACGCTACAAACGTGCTTTTAAAGGCAAATAAATCACTGTTTACACTAATGGCTTTCTCATAAAAGATAAAACCACAAAGTTCACAAAGAAAAGCCATCACAAATAACACAAAATAGCTTTTTTTCTATACTCCTTTGAGTTCTTTGTGAACTTTGTGGTAAAATTCAACTTTTTTATTCAAGTATTTTTTTATGAGAAAGCCATGTTTTTACACTACAATATATGAAAAAATCTATTTTGATTGTTAGTTTACTCTTACTTCTTGGTTATCAAGGTTACGCACAAGAAAAATATGCCAATATGAAACTGTATTGGTACAGACAAACAGAAGTAGATTCTGTTCAAAAAATTTATCTTTCCTTGCTTAATTCCGAAGATATACAAATATATAGTTTAACGCCAAAAGCTATTTTTGGGGTTGTGAGAGACATAAACAAACCTATAACTTATGACAATGTTATTATCAACGAGAAGTTTTTATGGGTGTTTCACAAAGTCATCAAAGACCGTTTTGGCAATCGCCCAGACGTCCAGGCAGAAGGTGACAAGCAAAAAAATGGGCAAGTCTATATCATTGATAATCGTTGCAAAAATCGTCAAAACATTCCTGTTCAAGACATTATCGGTTGGTTTCCTGTGCGAGAGCAAATCATTTTAACGGAAGACTATCGCCCAAATCCTCAATATCAGATTTTTACCGCAGATGGCATTTTTAGCCTACCCGAGCATGTTTGCATGGATTTGATGAAGGAGTTGAAAAAGAAAGATGCCCCAAAAATAGACAAAGATGAGTAAGCAAGGAGATTTTATATACTCACAATGTGAAGCGAAGTTAAATCCACTTGAGTCTTCCCAAAAAACGCAGATTCAAGTAATAAATGCAAGCACAAGAATAAGTCGTGCTGATTTAGCGGACTTTATTTTAACACAAGTCAATGATGAGAAGTTTGTCTTTCAAATGCCTTTTTTGAGTTATTAGTCTCATAACATTAGCTATAATCTTTACGGCTTGGCGAAGGTGGCGATTCTCACCACAAATGTATCTGCGGGGTATTGAATCGCCACTTTTGCCAAATAGATGTTACCCGTAATATTTTATTTTTGTACGATAAATTTTGTGCTTGCTATTTTAATATCACTTGATTGTATCTGACATAAATATGTTCCATTACTAAATTCTTGGGTATCTATTAGTAATTCTTGATAGTTATTGTCAATCGTATAGGTTTTCACAAGCTGACCTTGTATGTTATAGATTGAAACTTGCGCTTCCCGTATATTTGGTGGGAAAGTATATGCAAGGTAAATATAGTTTTTAGCAGGATTTGGATATGATTTCAGGAAGTCTTCGTTCATATAATTGGGCGTTTTAATAGCGGTTGCGATTAAAGTGCCAGGCAAACTGTAAACTTTTGCTGCATTATCGCTATGATTGTCAAGTATCATTTTTGTTCCGTTTGGCGTATTAAAGATAGCTCCATAGATACCATCATACGTATTAATGGAGGGCGTTTCGCTTGTTGCGTTTAAGAGTACTGCTCCTGATTCATCTATGATTTTGGTTACGCTGTTCGCCCAGTTATTATCGTCTTGATAATAAACCATAAACTCTATATTTGCATCTAAATCAAAGGTTGTTTCAGATACATTGCCAACCTCTGTATTTGTCCCATTTGGCAATACAGGAAATGTCATCCTTTTAAACAAAGAGTGGTCCAAGTTGTATAATTTTAACTCGCCAGTCGAAACATCTACCCATTGATATTTCATGCCAGAATTGGATAATTTCACCATTGAAGTTTCCCATTTTCCATTTGGATATGAATGTTCAAGGGTAATTTGCCCAAATAAATGAGTTGTCATATTCAAGTAATAAATGCAGTGCTGTGAGCTATTTTTCATTCTATTATCATAGTGCTATCAATGTGCTAAATAAACTATCAATTACTTTTGCCATTCTTTTTATGTCAAGCGTTTCCATTGTGTCTGTGGGTTCTTGATAGTTTTTGTTGCTAAAAAATGAGGTATCTGTAAGCATTAACGCACTAAAACCAAATTTCCAATAATTAAAATGGTCAGAAAAATCAATACCATATAAAGCGGTAGAAACCGCAAATTTTTTTGTCTTGATGACCTTAGTAGATTTATATTTTCTGTAAACATAAGATGACACTCTTTTCCGTATTTTCGTTATAGCAGGAACTTTTTTATAAGGGTTATATCATATATCAACATGTCTGCCATTATGACACTCTGTGCTGTAGGCACGAAATATCGGTAGAAATATAAATATAACGTTCCATTTTATATGTTTTTTCGTGCAAGCACGAAAAATTTGGGAAAATTTGGGGCGATTTATTGTTTGCTACCGATATGTTATCCCTAACGGGATAAGGGAAACCAAAATATCATACATCTTGTTATATAGTTCTCTTTATTACTATTTATAAATAAAAATGAAAGAATTGAGATTAACTTAAATAGCTTCATTGTTTGTTGGTCTAAAATGGCTTACAACTTCTCGGATTTAGCTTTTATCCAAACTTATATTATTGATGCGCAACGCCATAAAAAACCATTGCGCCTTTCCATGTTAAAACAGCCTTCAATTGACTTCGCCAAAAAGGATATAAGCGCAGGTGAAAGCCTTTTTTTGCCAAAATGCGTTTATCTGCCCATGTCAAATAGCCTTTACAAGCAGTGAAAAACAGATTTATACCATATTCTGCATGATAACGTACATTCATTTCTGCTAATTCTTGTGCCTTTTTTGTATAATTGGGGTAAATAGCGATACCAATAAAAATGATTTTACCATTTTTATTCAGCAAAGTCCTCAATTTATCTATATATGAGGGTAAATCTACGATATAAGCAGCCCCCCAATTCAAAATAATGACATCAAAGCGGCTTAAAAGGATTTTATCTACTTCTTCAACGTTCATTTGCAAGCAAGTCCATCGTTTAGGATAAAATTGCATCGCCCCCAAACCATCATATTTATCCGTAAAAATATCTACGGCAGTAACCTTATGTCCTGCTTCTGTGAGCCGATAACTTAGCCAACCATTCCAAGCCCCAATTTCTAAAATAGATAAACTGTCGTTTTGTGCTAATTCCTTTAAAATAAATTTCATATCAAAGGCTCTTGCTTTCCAACTTGTACCAGCCAAGCCATTTGCTACAAAAGGCAGTTGCGGAAAAATAGCTTCTGATGTAATTTTTAGCTTGTTTTTTGCCCGAAAATCTTCAAATTTTTCCAAGAAAAGTTGCAGCTTTTCCTTGTCTTTGTAAGATAACAAAGATAAAATACCTTCTTTCTCTTCAAAATAATGCCCATTTTTACAGACAAAATATTCATTCAAAGAACTATAACATTCTGGACAGTTATATTTTTTCATTGTTTTTGAAACAAATAATTGGGGTTTTTCAGCACACATTTCATATCAGGATACATTTTTTGAATAAAAGCAGGAAGTGCTGCACTACCATAGTTATAAAAATCAGCAGAATCGTCCAATAAAATAAAACCACCCACCACCAAATGCTTGTACGCCGCTTCAAAATCTTTCCGAGCATAGTCAAAAGCATGATTTCCATCTATATAAGCAAAAGAAATTTCTCCGCCCAATGCAATTTTTCGTTCAAAAACATCAATTACTGTTTGTTTTTCTTGCCATTTTTCAAAAAAATCTTCGGAAAAAAGTTGAATTGTGTGTGGCAAATTTTCAGCACTAAAAAATTGCGTATTTCGGATAAAACCTGCCTTCACAAACTCGGTGTAAGCCTTGCGGGTAATTCTGTTTGAGCCGTCCATATAGTGAAGATATTGCGCATCTGTGGCTCTTGCTGTATCGTGATAGCCCTCATAAAT
>JAAFHL010000370.1 GCA_013298365.1 Bacteroidota bacterium
CTACTACTTTGATACCTGTAAACAATACTTCAGGCTCAGTTGTAAGGTCTTCAAAACGAGGTGCAGCACGGTGAATCGGTGCATAAGATTTTACCTCTGGTTGTGGCAAGCCGTCAATAGCAACGCCTGTAACATTGAAAAGACGACCACGAATAGATGCGCCAGTAGGCACGGAAATAGGACTTCCTGTATCTACTACTTCCATTCCACGTTCAACGCCATCGCTTGAATCCATCGCAATGGTACGAACACGATTTTCACCTAAGTGTTGTTGAACTTCCAACACTACCACAACCCCATCTCTACGCGTCAAGTTAAGCGCGCTGTAAATTCTGGGAAGTGTAGAACCTTCGCCCGAAAACTCTACGTCGAGTACTGGTCCGATTACTTGTACAACTTTGCCTTTATTCATATATCAAATTTGGTATATTTTTTAAAAAGCTATCAATCAATGAATTAATTAATAACTCTCTGAAAACGGGCGCAAGTTACGACTATATTATAAGCTATGCAAAAAATATAGAATTTTTTTTGATGAGAAGTTTCTTTATTTCACCCAAAAAAATAGTTAATGAGCGTTATTTTATTTCAAAAGAATATTCCCCAGGCAAGCACATTTCGTCATTACAGACCTGAAAATTTAAAGAGCCTTTGATAGGTGCTTTTTTCTTGCTAATTTTTATCTTTTGAACTACTTGAAAATCAGCATCATAATAAGCAATATCTGCTTTAAAAATATCATCAAATTCTACTTTTCGATTGCCTGTTTCTGTAAAAGACTCAAAAAGGCAGCCCTTGTTTTTTTTGTCGGCAACCAAAGTCAAAGGTAAAACGGCTTTTGAGGGCTGTGTAGCAGAATAAATGTGATAGCCCTGTTTTACTTTTGCGCTAAAAGTAACCGTTAATGTTTTTCCTTTTTGAAATTGTGTGGCATCATAATCCATTTTCCAAATCACCCAATCATTAGCTGTTTGTGCAAATGTGGCAAGGCAAAAGCCAAGAAATAAAAATAATAAACTGTTTTTTAGCATAAAAATCGAAAATATAATATGTTATAGGTAGTAGTTATAAGTGAATTAAAATAATATTTTAGCCCTAAAATCTTGATTATGTTTAAGTCATATTAACTCTCCACTTTCAACTCTCCACTATTTAGCTCCCAAATCCGTCAAAGGAATTTGTAAAATATCTTCTAAAAATTCTCTTACACAAGCCTCGCCCCCTTTGCGACTCAAAATCACATCTGCATGGTCTCTCACTTGCCAAACCGCATCATTTGGGCAAGCTGCCACAGCCACTTTTTGCATCACAGGCAAGTCATTGAGGTCATCGCCAATGTAGGCTACATTTTCAAAAGTGAGGTTCATTTCCGCCAGCCATTCTGTTACTACCTCTATTTTTGGGCGGCGGCCCGTATATACTTTACTGATTTTTAGGGTTTTGGCTCTTTCTGCGACAATGTTCATATCTTCGGTTGCGCTGACAATGCCAATTTGCAAGCCCGTTTTTGCTGCCCTATTCAACGCCAAACCATCTTTGGCATTGAAGCATTTCATTCTGTCACCTTTTTCGGTATAAAACATGCCACCCTGAGTCATTACCCCATCAATGTCCAATAAAATAAGTTTAATCTGCTGAATATCAATGTTTAAAGGTAACTGCTTATGTTTTACCAAATGGTCAATAGAAATCCCAAAATAGGCAGAAAGCTGCAACAATTCACTCAAACAAGGTTCTAAGCCTTCTTCCCAATATATCCAAAGGGGAAATTGTTGTGAAATATTGGCAAATTCTTTTTTTTGCCTAAGTATGGAGAGATTATGAGAAAAGTGGTTTTGCATGTTATTTTGACTAAAAACAAATAACTATTGGTGAATTGTTGTTCGGGTAATTTACGCTAATATGAAAAATAACTACTTAACTGTGTTGAATTTATACCATTGTGTCAATCTGTTTTTACCAACAATACCCTACACGCAAAGTTGGCAGGTTTGTAGGAACACGAAATAGACTATTTGGATAAAAATTGGCAATCAAGTTTGCACCTGCATGAAAATGTTTACCTATTTTAGCCTCTAATGACATACCTGTTGAAAAGCCATATAGGTTTTCCTTCATTTGTATGAGTTCATATTCTTCTGAACCACTCCACGCAGTACAAAGGTTATTAGATTTTTGGGTAAATTGTCCCATAGACAAGCCTCCCTCTATTGTCCAATGAAAATACTTGTTGTTCAACAAAGAAAATCGAGTTATAGCATCTACCTTTTGGAAAGAATAGTGAAAATAGTTAGATGCGCTAATAGCTGTTTTTGCCTCTTGCTGCAAAAAGCCGACTCGAAGCCCAATATCCCATTTTGTGGCTACTGTTCGATAATAATTCAATGCACCTATAAATTTAGGGGCATTTTCGATGGGAATTACTAAACCATCTACTGCAATTTCATTTTTTTGCGAAAAAACAGGCAAAAAAAGAGAGAGAATGACTAAAAAGGACAAGTATTTTATCATGTTATTGTTATTAAAGGATAAAGCAAAGGTAGGGAATTAGTTTCTTTTGTGCAAATACGTATATGAAAAATATATTGCAAGCAATCCATATTCTCCCAGCACTACCCACAAATTTTCCTTGCAGCCACCATTTATATACGTAACATACGAAAAAGGCAGCAAAAAACTCCATAAAATCGCATATCTTGTTTTTACAAAAGGCGTAAAAGCAAGCAAAGGCACTGCATACCAAGGATTTACGGTTGTGGCACAAAAAAGATAGAGGCTTAGGGCATAAAAAATTTGTTTGAGCCAAATAAAACCTTTGTCGTTCATCGGCGATGCCTGAGCGGAGTCGAAGGCATCTGCTCGAAAGGCAATGAAATAGATACCTACAAGCACCAAAATTGGCAATATTTTTCCCAAAACATGAATCATATTATAGCCAAAAATAAGGTAGCCTATTTCTCGCAACAGGTAGTAAAGACTTGCATTAAACTCAAAAGCATGGAAATACAAGCCCGCACTTTGCGCAATATGTGTGAAAATTTCAATATTCAAAAAAGGCAAGAACATCAAAAACGAAAAAAAAGCTACAAAACTTGTGTAAATCAAAAAGGATTTGAAGCCTAACTTTCGGTACAAAAAAGGTAAAAACATCAAAGGCAATAATTTGGCACAAACGGCTATGGAGAAAAAGAAAGTAGAAATCCCTGGTTTTTGAGAAAGAAAATAGGCTGCGCCCAAAATTCCTAATATCATAAATGCCTCAAAATGAAGGTTTCCCGTTAATTCTACAATCGCCAAAGGATTGAAAGCATATAAAGTAAGCAAATAAATCGGTAAATTACATTTTTTCAATAGTTTATATAACAAAAAAATGCTGCCCATTTCTGCCCAAAAAATACAAAATTTCATGCTTACCACTTGTGCAAATATATCTGTTGGAAATAGGCTTGCAGAAAAAGCAAAAATGCCTTGACAAATAGGCGGATAAACGGTGTAGTAGTTAGGGGAATTGAGTTTTTCAAACAAATCTAAGGGTAAAAAGGCTTGAAAATGAGGGCTTTGAATAATGTCCTTTGGTAAATACAAAAAAGGATTTTCGCCATTCGAACTTAACATACCGTCCCACACAAAACGATAAAAATCATCGCTTAACTGCGGTAAATGTGGCAAGGTTACCAAGCGGAAAATACTTGCAGTAAAAACGATATATATATACGTACCAGAAAAGTGCTTTTTGACCTGAAAAAAGAGTAAAGCATATAAAATAAATAAAAATGACATCATTCCAATAAAAGGCAAAAAATCGCTTCGTGGAACCTGCATCACAACATGATACATGAAAATACTTAGTAAGGTATAAACTAAAAGAATAACTTTTGACATATTTTTTTTATTTTCCAATTTTGTTAGGGGCTACATCTGCGAAATCTCCCATATCTGCGCCATCTGCGCGACAAAAATAGGTAGAAAATAAAAAACTTTGTCTTTTTCGTTGCAAAATCATAGAAAAAGTTAGACATTTGCACTCACTTTTTAGGTTAGCTGTATAGTTTTTTAGAGATAAAAATATAAATAGCTCATAATTAGCGATCTGCGTTACTCTATCTCTCAAAAATCTGTTTTTTCTTTCACCTTCTCTTAACAAAATATGAGCCGAGAAGCTACTATTCAAACATTTGACCCTAATGGATTAGGGCTTGCAAATGGTAATTTATTTGGACTTCCTTTTAGCCCTGAAGAAGCACAGCTGATAATCATTCCCGTGCCTTGGGAAGTAACTGTTTCTTATAGTCAAGGTACTGCGCAAGCCCCACAAGCAATTTTGGCAGCATCACTACAAGTGGATTTGTTTGACAGTGATATGCCTGATGCGTGGAAAATGGGCATTGCAATGTTGCCAATAGATGAAAGCATTGTGCAAAAAAGCCATGATTTTCGAGAAAAAGCGAAAGAAATTATTGATGCTTTGATGGACGGAGAAACCGAGGAGACCTTGAAAAGTGAATTAGAGGCAGTAAATCGTGCTTGTACAGAACTCAAAGTGTGGGTAAAAATACAAGCAAAAAAATGGTTAGCACAAGGCAAAAAAGTAGCTTTACTAGGCGGCGACCATAGTACCCCTTTGGGCTTGATATGCGCTTTGGGCGAAAGAACAGAAAATTTTGGCATTTTGCACATAGATGCGCATTGCGATTTGAGAGAATCTTATGAAGGGTTTAAATATTCGCACGCTTCTATCATGTATAATGCCCTCAAAATGCCAGAACTTACAAAGTTGGTGCAAGTGGGCATTCGTGATTTTTGCGAAACGGAATATTTATTGGCACAACATTCAAATGAGCGAATCATGATTTACGAGCATAGAAATATGTTGAAAGACCGTTTTAGAGGTCGTTCTTGGGACGAGATTTGCGATGAGATTATTTCTAATCTTCCACAAGATGTATATGTGAGTTTTGATATAGATGGGCTTGACCCTTCGCTTTGTCCAAGCACAGGCACGCCTGTTCCTGGCGGTTTGCGATTTGAAGAGGCAATGTATTTGGTTGAAAAAGTGGTAGAAACAGGGCGTAAAATCATTGGTTTTGACCTCAATGAAGTAGGTACAGGCACAGAATGGGACGCAAATGTTGGGGCAAGGGTTCTATTTCGCTTGTGCAATTATTTGGGGAAATCGCAGGGATTGATATAGAACCCTTGC
>JAAFHL010000371.1 GCA_013298365.1 Bacteroidota bacterium
CTGTAACATTCCAGTTTCCATTTGCATCTTGGCAAACCGTCATACAATGATTTACAGATAAGGTAATTGTACTAGAAGCTCCGCAAGGCAGGGAATAAGTAACAACATGCGTACCTAAACCTGCAATTGCGGGGTCAAAAGTACCTGTTGTGGCATTTGTAATGCCTGTACCACTCCATGTTCCGCCACCTGTATTTGCAGACAAATAGATACTTGTCCCTGTTGTACACAAATCTCCCACAGGCATAATGCCTGCATCGCAGCAAATCCCTGCGCTAACACTCACATCATCAATGAAATAATAAGCATATGGATTGGCAAAACTCGAGCCGCCACTATTGGTAACAGTGGTTGTAGCTGCGTTATTAAAGTTTCCGATGACAAAATATTGTTCGCCGCCCGTTGCGGTAAACTGCCATTGCAAACGCACCCACGTACTATCATCAAGCAGTGCGCTACCTCCCCACTGTACCTGTGGTGTTAGGGGCAAAGGAACCGTACTCACACAATGACTTACGGGGAATTGCACAAAAGTATTGGAAAAATATACGCCTATATTGCTGACCGCAAAGGGGACAGTATCTGCCAAAGAAATATAAAAACTCACACAATAAGCTTGTCCAGCAACTAAGGGCGAGCTAAGGCTTCCTTCCAAATATTCACGATAGCCTGTGGAGAGTGCCTCATGCAAAATAATACCTGTGTATGCATCTCCTGTGCGAGGATTTTGTGAGCCGAGCCAAGAATTTGGCGCACTTGTAGGGAAAAAGCTGTTTAAACAGGTTGAGAACCAGTCAGGTGTCGAGCAGGTATCCGTTGGGTCAGGATTTTCCCAACCAAGGACATTGCTGTAACCTGCCCCTGCAAAACCTGAGCAAGTAACATTGATGTTTTCAAAACTGGGATTTACGACCAAGTTTTGTGCAAAGCCCCCTGTAAAAAGTACAAAGAACAAGAAAAGAACGGTAAATTTCTGCATGTCTAATGGATAAAGTATGTGAGATAAATGGCGGCAAGATAGCAAAATAAAATGGAATCTTGTATTCAAAATGTATCTTTTTAGGTGTGTAAATAAAATAGGGTGTACGAGCAAATGCAGGGTGGGTAGTTGAGCGGAGTCGAAACTACCCACCTAATTTGGCGAAGCCAAACAAATACTGGTCATTTCGGCTCCGCTCAATGACCAACTCCGCTCAATGCCCACCTAATCTGCATTTGTTCGCACACCCATAAAATACTGCAAAACGGTAAAAAAGCGCTTAAACCAGTGCTTTTTTCTTTACAGTAGGATATACTTTACCGTGAACTAAATACGACTGCCTGAAATAATACATTATTTTCAATTATTCAAAGCTTCAAATAATAAAATATTTTTTAACTCATTGATTTTCAATTAAAAACATGATTTATTGTCAAAATATGAACCATTTCATATAGCCATAAATGGCTATTGTGCAGTATCATTTAACACTCTACCTTTGTTGTCGAAATATTTATTTCTTGAAATATTCATTTTCTTGATTTTATAATTTTTTTTTTAGAAAAAATATTTAAATATTTTATGATTTGTAACATAATTATTTAATTATTCATTAATTTATTTATTGAAATATGATGCTAACTTACACCAACTCCTATCGTGATGATAGGCAACTAATGGCTTCTCGAAGTAAGAATCGCTTGCTTTTTGAGAAATGGCATTACTTCTTGTTACTACCTATTTTGTGTTGTATGGGACAAATGGGTTTTGGGCAGGTAAACCGTGCGCTATATATAGGTAGCCCGCAAGGCTATGTGGAGATTCCACACAGTAGCTCATTCAATTTTACCAACAATTTCACGATTGAATACTGGGTAAAGCCGAACCAAATGCAGGTAGATATGGCAGGGGTTCACAATAATATTTTATTGAAGTCGTACAACAATTCGGGGGGGATTCCTTTTGGATTTCAGTTGATAAATAGTGGGGCAGATGCAGGGAAATTGAAAGTAATTCGCAAAAACAGTGCAAATGCTAATATTGCTAATTATGTGTCTAACAATCGAATAGATGATGGTAAGTTTCATCATATTGCTTTTGTGAAAGACAGTACAAGCATAGGCAATACAAACCTCAAACTCTATGTAGATGGCGTGTTGCAAGGCACAGGGGTAGCAGATGTAACGGGTACTTTTAACAATAATAACAGTATCTACCTTGGTAGACGAGGCGATGGGCAAAATACTTTTGCTGGTGCTTTGGACGAGGTGAAAATTTGGAGAACAGCACGTTCTGCGGCAAATGTATTGGTAGATATGACAAGCACCACAACTTCTACGATGTTGGCTTATTACAACATGGAAACAGGCTTGAAAAATAGAGGGTCTGTAGTGTCAGTGAATGGCTTTATGGGAGGAGATGCACAGTTTTTTCCGACTACTAAATCATACAGAAACGCTTTACACTTTGATGGGAACAATGACTTTGTGAGTTTAGCGGCAAATCCGGGTACTTTAACGAATCAAATGACGGTAGATGCTTGGATTCGTCCTGAAAAATTGACAGGGACACAAACAATCGCAGGACAGATAGGAAAATGGTCATTAAAATTGGTGAACGGAAAGTTGTTTTTTACGCTCAATACTTTGACAGGAACAACGATTAATATCTCAGCAAATACCGCCTTTACTAGTACCGAAAAATGGTATCATGTTGCTGCAGTGTATAATGGAAATGGTTCTGCGAACCGCATAGAATTGTATGTGAATGGGGAAATAGAAAATAGCATTTCTTTGGCATCTTCTAATACTATCGCTACCACAGGCACAGGTATGATGATAGGTGCTTTTGGTTCGCCCGCAGGCACAACAGAGTCTTTTATGGGAATGATAGACGAGCTGAACCTGTGGAGAACGGCTTTGACAGTAGATAATATCGTAATAGACATGAACAGAGGTGATGTTGCGGCAAACGCCAATCACCTGGTTTATTTTATGTTTGACCAAGGTATCCCGAATGAGGGAAATGCAGGTTTGACAAGTCTTAGCAATACATTTGCGAATGGTAATGGAACGCTTAGCAATTTTGCGTTGTCAGGTAGAGCTTCAAACTGGGTAGCAAGGGCTGCCTATTTGCAAGCACCTAATGCAAATTTGGTAACAGGTAGCACGTATCGTTTTGAAGCAAATGTTCTACAAGCTGGTACGGGAATAATACTTGGAGAAGGTTTCTTGTTAGATAATGCAGCAATTCCTGCCTATCCTAGCTACACTAATTCCACTACAACGGTGGTTTCGGCTGTTACAAATAGTAATTCTTTTTCGAAAGAAACTACCCTTACTGGCGGCGGATTTGTATATAATGCGTATTTGGCAAGTACTGATGGGATAGTCCTTTCTGGGCAAAGTGCAGGACCTTGTGTAACGGGCTTTCCTGTGAGCAATATTACTTTCTCTACAGGTTCAAATAGTTTAACGGTTACTTGGGCAAGTGTGCCAGGTGCGACAAGCTATGATTGGTCGCTTACCAAACCTGATGGCGACATCAACGATTCTGACCAGTCAGGTTCAGGGACAGTAACCAATGTTTTGTTGAAAGATTTAGACCCAGGTTCACGTTACTATTTTTATGTACGTGCCAGATGTGGGGGAGGAAAAGGAGAATGGGTAGGACCTGCTTTCTTTAGTACCCTTGCTTCGCCTAAGTTAGATGCAGATTCTTTATTAAGTGATAGAAAGATAACCGTAAATTGGTCTTTGCCTTCGGCTTATTTTGTGCAAAATGCACCTCTAGGCGTGCATATTCAGCTCAAAAATGGTAATACGATTTTGAAAGAGGAATCTATTACCGATTATACAAAGTATCAAGGTGACCCACAGCCTTCTTTTACTTATGTAGGAAATGGAAATAGTCAACATTATTACAAAGTGCTGAATACGGCTACATGGCCTCAATTAGCTACTTGGACGATGGAAACTTGGCTAAAATCAGGGGCTACTAATACCCGTAAGGTGATTCTATTCCAAAATGTAGGTGGGTTAAACCCTTTTTCGGTATGGATAGATAGCGTTGGAAAAGTCGTAACATTGACTTACAATGGCACAAATTATGCTTTTGAACATAGTCAACTGCCCGTAGAACAATGGTATCACATTGCAGTAGTATATAATGGCGGCGGAGCAGCTTTGTATCTTGACGGCGTACTTGCGGGAACGATGAATCTCCCTGCGTTACAAACAGCAGGTGGAATGTACCAGGCTATGTCTGGTGCAAACCAAACTTCTGTTGCAGAAATTCGCTTTTGGGACAGGGTACGTACTGCACAGGAAATCAAATACAGTAAATTAACGCCCACCTTTACAGGCGTTATTCAAAATAATTTGCTCTTACATTGGAAATTTACCAACCTTGCTACCCCACCGCAAGATTTGGCTACTACATACGATGATTTGACTAATTCGGGCGAGTTGTACCATGTCAATGGTACACTGTTAAATACTTTTAACCACTCTGCCTATGTTGCTACACCTTATTATGCAGCTATTCGAGGTGCTTTTACAGATGATGTAGGACCAGGGGTAAAGAAAACGTATAGATTGAATGGCTATCAAATCGGCTCAGGTACGATTATTAATACGGTTTATTTTCCCGCACTTGATACAGGGAGAACCTTAGCCTATCAACCTATTCAACAGGTAATAGCCGACAATACGCCTTTCAATGTTTCTGTTTCTTGGAAAAATAAGTCTAATATGAGTGAATATTTCCGAATAAGAAGAACAGATGCAAATGGCGCAAACGCTGTAACGCTTGCTACTATCTCTGGTACAGACAGGATAGACAGCGTATTGACTTATACCGATGCTTTTAATTTGGCAGATTCGCTCACTTTGGCAAGTGGTAAGACTTATCGCTATTATATAGATACCTATTCAGCGACATTCAATCGTATATATGATTCTTTACAATATGATGCGGTAACTTTGCCTGCTATTAATGTAACGGCATCTGACAATACTTTTGCCGACAAAATCGCCCTTTCTTGGAATGATATGTCTCAATATGGCTATCAAATTCGGATATACAGAGATGCGGAGACCTTAGAAACCGTAAATGCGGCTGCAACGACTTATGAGGATTTGCACCCTGTATATGGCAAAAGACATAGATATACGATTGCGCTTATAGACCCTGCTACGAATCAG
>JAAFHL010000372.1 GCA_013298365.1 Bacteroidota bacterium
CCCAAACATCAGTTTAAATCTCGAATTATCACATACTTCGCCTAATTGACGTAGTAACATAAGGTCATTATTTAGAACGGTTGGATTACGTCCTTTTAAATATTCTAGTAACTCATCAATGACAATGAGGAAATGATGGTTGGGATATTTCGTCTCAAAAGCAGCCATCATATTTTGAATAGCCTCTTTCCAACTAAAATTAGAATTCTCATCAAAAGAAAAATCAACGCCTATTTTCCCTAAATAGCGTTCTATTTGCGAAAAAACAATGTCTTTTAAGGGTCTGTCTGTTCCAATCTCGAAACGCAGTACCTTGTATGCTCCTGCAATTTTGCGAAAGCTATTTTTTAGTTCTTCAGAAGCTAAGTGATGCAATAATTCTTTATTTTCTGCAATAGCAGACACCAAAGACATTAAGTGAGACTTACCTGTACCATAACTACCTACAATTTGAATTCCTTTTGTTTCAATAGGAGGGTTAGGGTCAAGATTTTTTAAAATGACCTCTTGAATATCTTCCTTCATTTTTTGAGAAAACACGAATGTTTTCACAAGACTTTCTGCTAGGGATAGCTCTCCTGCATTAACTAACTTAACCACAGAAGTGATGGGTTCAAATTGTATAAGTTCTTTATATTTCATTTTAAGAGTGGATTTTAGTTGTGTTAATGTCTGAAAAATTAAGATTAATTGTATTTTTTTTCTCCGTCCAATGTAGAATTACATTTGAGTCTTTTTCATTCTCCCAGATAATAATAATGGCAACGGATTTAGAAATATTCTTCAATATTGTATCAGCATCTAAGCCTAAAGAAGCCTCAAATAAGATACCAAGATTGTATAAGGCAATTACGGGCGGTTTCCCTTTGAAAACTACTTTAGCATTTTGCTCAATAATTTGAGATACATATTCTTGCGTTTCAATATTAAGATATTTTGAAAGTAAACAATCTTTCAACATATTTGAAAGGTTCATTCCAATATTTAATACGGGAATATGTTCTTCTTCTACTTCCTTTATATATTCGTTTAAATCGTTTTTTGTGCAAAAGAGAAGATATAAGTTATTTCGTTGAATAGTTGTTATTTTATTTAGAATGTTAAATTTCATTTTAAACAAGGTAATTATTTCTTAATATTTGATTATCAATGATTTGCAATAAAAATAGTGAAAATTGTCAAGTTTATTTCTTTTTACAAGGACAACGACTACAAAAGTATAAATTATTTTGTTAATACAAGTTATTAGCCTATCTAAATTATCTATAAAAACACTTAATAAGGTTAAAATGATTACAAAAGATTTATACAATTTTTGTATTGTAATTACTAATACAAACTGTATCTATAAATTTTACTTGTAAATAGCCGTAATTTACGGATAATTTATATTCTTAAAAAAGTATAAATGGTGATAGAATGAGTAAACTCCACAAAAATTACGCATAAATAATGAATGCTTAGAACTACGGAGAACTAATAATTAGGCTAAAAATACGTGAGAATGATACTAATATGCTAATTTTACCTGACAAAAAGATGCTGTCGCAAGTATCGGGTGTACGAACAAATGCAGATTCGGTGGTCATTGAGCGGAGTCGAAATGACCAATATTTATTTGGCTTCGCCAAATTGGGTGGTTAGTTTCGGCTCCGCTCAACTACCCACCCTGCATTTATTCGTACACCCCAAGTATCTCGTTTGTGGCTACCTCTCTTGAAGCATGTAGCACGCAAAAGTAGTACGGAACTAAAAACAAAAAAACCGTAAATAATTGCGTATCAATTATTTACGGTTAGTCATCTGTACCCAGGACTGGAATCGAACCAGCACGAGTGTTACCCCAATGGTGTTTGAGACCATCGCGTCTACCAATTCCGCCACCTGGGCAGGTACTTGTTTCAAACTTGACGCAAAGGTAAGTGCTTTTTTTTTACTGTGCAAATTTTTCTGTGCTTTTTTTCGTTTTTTTTAGCTAAAATTTGCAATAAGGGCTTATTTGAAGGGCTTGCGTCATAAACTCGGGGAATATTGCTATATTTGCAGGCTGAAATGACAACTAATAAGATGTCAATGTATTTATCTGTACTTATCGGCGATGTATTTTATACGAAAACTACTTACACTTATCCAGTAAAATGAAAAAAAGCACACTTTTATTATGTTTATTTGCCTTTGCAAAACTGTGGGCGCAAAAAACGCCTAATGATGGCGATTGGACAAGCCGAAATGAAGTGCTGACAAATACCCCCGAAGCTGAAGTGATGATTCGGGTAGGCGATATAGATAATTTGGGTTTTGGTTTTGAGGAAAATTTTGACCCTTTTTGTGGCAAAACAATCAATAATCACGCCTATCCTTGGTACGGACAAGACATAGAATTGGCGGGTATGGACAGGATTTTGCTTTCTACCAGTTTTCACAAAGATAAAACCTTGACACAATGCGACCGAGATGAATATGCTATCGCAGCGGAAATGTATGAAAGACCTTCGCCTATCAACATGAACTTAGCTGCACTACAAAATACAAACGTTCGTAGCGCAAGCTTGATGATATTTGTTGATGATTTTCAGTCAGCTGTACTTTGTTCTCAATTCAAAGTGTATTTGAATGGCACACGTTTTATTGCCATGGAAAGGGTATTAAATCACCTTAATCAAACAAGGGCGATTGGCAAAATTGTGCAGGTAAAATTGCCCGATTATATGTTACCTTTGCTTAAAAGCTCTGAACTTTCTATTTTGATAGATGATTCTACTTCTTACGCTGCTGATGGTTATTGTATAGATTTTGTAAAACTTTTGGTTAATCCCAAAATGGACATGATGTGCAAGGGAAGTGTAAAAGGGCAAGTATTTGTGAAAGATACAGAAACGCCGATTGCTAATGCAGTCCTTGAAATTCCAGATGTAGGTATGGTAAAAACCGATGAAATGGGCGGATTTTATTTTCAAAATCTTATGGCAGGACTCAATGTGGCAGATGTAAGTGCAGAAGGCTACGTCCCCACAATTCATTCATTTGATATTGCATACAATGAGGTATTGGAAGGCATTACTCTTTATTTGGATATTGCGCAAAAAGTGTCTTACGATGGACAAGAAATAGAAACAGGCAAAAGTATTGTCTTAAAAAATATTCCATTTGATTTGGCAAAATATGATTTGTCTAAGGCTGCAAAACAAGAATTAGATAAGTTGGCAACTTTTATGAAAGAAAATGGAAATCTTGTAATAGAATTATCGGGGCATACCGCTTCTGATGGTACTGTGGCGGGCAATCAGGTACTTTCGGAACAAAGCGTAAAAACTTGTCAACAATATCTTGCTGAAAAAGGCATTGCTGAAAAACGGGTTTTGCTCATGGGATATGGACAAGATAAGCCGATTGCGCCGAATGATACACCCGAAAATCGGGCAAAAAACAGACGTGTAGAATTGAAAATTGTGAAAATGTAATAGCTTTGTTTTAAGGCTTTCTCTATAAAGCAGACTTCATATGCTGCTTTATAGAGAAAGCCTTTTTTCAAAACCTAATCCGCAAAAATAGCTTGCTGTAACGAAAAAAGTGCTGTCATTGCTTCGCCATTTTCTTGTATTTTTTCGTTCGTTAATAATACACTTTGGAACGTAATTAATGTAAATTGCGAATGGCGTTCTGTAGTGGCGATTCTCCAGAATCGCCACTAACAAAGAAAGGACTAAGTGTATTATGCCGCTCAATAAAAGATTTTTCGGTCAGATAAAACAAGTTTTATAGCTTAGTAGCTGCGATTCTGGAGAATCGCAGTACGGTAAAAACAATACGCAACTTACATTAATTAATCATCTACCAAAATTTAGGAAAAAACCGTCCTACTTTTTGCAAATAATCTTTGTATGCAGGATATTTTTCTGCGGAAATTTTTTCGCTAAAATCTGCACTTCCTTGAAATAATAACAATAATAGTACTGCTCCCACTAAAGAACCATTTAACCATCGTCCTGTGGCAGCCACACTAAAAAGATAAAAAGCTAACCAAATTGCCTGTTCTGAAGCATAATTTGGATGACGCAATTTTGCCCATAAACCTGTGCTACAAAAGCCTTTTGCATATTCTTCTGTCAAAGGTTCTTTTGCAGCAATACGGCGATATTTTTCGGTTTGAAAATTGTATTGTTGTTGGTCTGCAATTGTTTCAATAACGACTAAAGTTAAAAACAAAGTTGCAGCCACATAATCAATGACATTCAGGGCTTGCCCTTTGCCATGCCACGCCATCACTGCCGGCAAGGTAAATAACAAAATGAGTCCTTGTTGATAAAAAGAGATAAAAGATAAATTAAACATTGCCCAACGAAATCTGCCTTGTAGAAGTGGCATTTTGCGCAATACACTCCAACGATAGTCTTCTTCGCCTTCCCACGGAATCCAAGTATAGCCGCCTCTGCGCCAAAAATTAAAAGATAAGCGCAAACCCCAAATACTTACCAAAACCGCCATGAGTACCATACGGGTATCCCACTCGCTTGCATAAGCAAAATACCAAGTATAAATGAGTGGCATAATGCTCCAAAGTTTATCTACCTGACTACAATTTCGGGTGATTTCGCTTACCACAAAGCAAGTAAAAGCTACCCCTAACATAAGGTATAGCATAGAAAACAACATGTCTTTTTGTTCCAAATGCAAAGGAGCATCATAGAAATAGACAACAGATGGTAGCACAAATAGTGCAAATAATAGTAATAAGATTGTTTTTAGCATGATGTATTGGATAAATAAAAGGCAAATATACAAGAAATGAGTGAATCTGATGTGAAAAATGCACCGCGACATCATCGTCATGGTGCATTAAGCTAGTTATTCCTTTTTATCCCTTATGTTAAACTAAATAGTAGGTTAAGTGAATGTTCAATAAAGTCCCTATATGTTCAAGTAGTAAAAAACGTTTATGATTCATGTATTTGAGATACAAAGATAATTTTTTTTTTTCACTATTAGGTCATATTTAGCAGAAATGTCTTTTTTGAGGGTAGGTTGCGTATATACATGAGAATACGAAAAATAGCCCTTTGCTTTTTTGAAAAAAAAGCAAAGGGCTATTTTTTTAATTAGCTATTTTTTATTTCGTGGTCGGTCTTGGTTTATCCGAAGAAATATAGACGGTAGCAGGATAGCCGTTTT
>JAAFHL010000373.1:0-4364 GCA_013298365.1 Bacteroidota bacterium
TTTTGTTTCTGTCATTTCTACCATATTTTTGTAGGTATGTTTGTCCATGTCTTGCTTCAATTCTTCCCCTGTAAACGGGTCTACATTGTAGTTAAGTTGGTCTTTCATCATGATATACCCCGAATGAGGGCTAATTTTTGCGGATTCTTGTTTAGCTTCTGCTTCCGCAAGCATCATTCTATCTATTCTATATTTTAGTCCATCATGGTAAATCACATTACGAGGACCAAATTCGCTAAGTGCGATATTACGTGGACGAGAAATAAATTCCCCCATTTCATGGTTGTTTTCTAATAAAGTGCGAATGGGCAAACGGGTGAAATTGTAGCCTGGCAGAAAGCCTTCTGCGGCTAAATATCGAAAAGGATAAAATTCAGATTGACTGTTTTGTTTGTGTTTGGAATCATTATTGAGTAGTAAATACATTTGCCTTTTGGCTGATTTAGCCAGATTTTCGGCTTCTTTCACTTTTTCATGACTTTGTGCATAAATATGATTTTCGATAATTTCATTGCTTGCCCTAAACTGTAAAATGGCATTTTTGTATAAGATTCTCCACCTTTTTAAGGCATTGTCAAATGAAATAGGATATTCATTGATGCAGCACATAATCCAATCCTCATTAAACCAAAGTGGCTTTTTGGTGAGCAATTCTTGGGTAAAATAGGCATCATCTATCACTTTTTGAAAGGATTTGGAAATGGCGATTTTGGCTTCTGCACTAAGGCTTAATGCAACTACTACTTCGCTTTTGAGGGGAAGTCTGTCTATATCTGTTATATCAACAATTTCCCCCAAAGAAGTTTTTAGCCCGCCGATAGTATATTGTGTAAGAATACTTGCATGTAAATGACTTTTGAGCAATTCCTCATTGATTAAGTCCATACGGGGAGCTGTTACTGTGCCAGAAACCATTTTTTCAGGGGATTTGAAATAATGCCTATCATGCGCACTTCGATTCGAGCAGTAAGTCATCACCATAGCAGCTTGCCCACTACGTCCCGCACGACCGCTTCTTTGTGCATAATTTGCAGGTGAAGGCGGCACATTTCGTAAATGCACAATGGCAAGGTCAGAAATATCAATCCCAAGTTCCATGGTAGGAGAACAAAACAAAGCCCCAATTTTTCCTTCTCTAAATTCCGCTTCTCTTTCCTTTCGGCTTTGCGCATTGATTTGTCCTGTATGTTCTCTGCCTTCTATGGGTTTTATATGCAAAAAATCGGTTTCATAAAAACCTTTGAAATAGACATTTGGCGTGGATTTGCTATTGCCATAACTCCGATTTTTGATTAAGTCGGGGCGAAGCGTTTTTCCATCACCTTTTTGCCAAATCATATTATCTACTTTTAATTGATAGATGTAAACTTCTTTTCCTTCTTCTGATTTTGCTTTTTTGGAGACCAGATAGCCCGCATCATCTAATACCTTGAAAAGATTGTAAACAAAATTTTTATATCCTTCTTTTCCTGTTACCTCAACACCATATTCTTTAACTATTTGCTTCACATATCGCCCAAATGCTGTTTGTGGTCCCGCAGATTCTGTATAGATATTTTGGCTTGTACGTGCCAGGGTTTCAATTTTAATATAACAAGGCAATTCTATTCGTTCATTTTCGTCCAAAGTCCAAGGTGCTTTGAGCTTTTCTCTGATTCGTTTGACGTTTTGTTCAAGCGTATTTGGCTCTAACATGGAGTATTGTAAGGCATAACATTTACGGAAAAAATCAAAGATTTGCGTAAGAAAAACCTTCCTTTCTGCGGGTAACATTTTTGACAGTAATTCATTAGTCGTCCACAGGCTGTTGTCTTGTACCGATTCCGCTAAATATTGATATTCCATAGCAAGCAACGCACACTGTTCCAAATTTGGCAAAACAACTCGCCAGCTTCTTCTTAAATCGTGTAGCAAGCGATACATAATAAAGTCCTTAAAAGCATCTTCATTTTCTTTCTTTGGACCAGGAAAATAGGCGGTTTTTTGGGCAAACTGTTCTTGTGGAATGTTCAAACATTCAAATACATGTCTCGCAATATTGGTATAATCCAATTTTTCATATTTATGAAGGGCTTTGACAATCGCAGCCCTTAATTGTCCTGCTTTGATGAAGTCGTTGAAATGTCCTGCTTGCAAAGAAGCATCTTGCCGATTATCCGTAAAACTCAATAATTTTTGTTTAGCAGCTTCTAAGCCAAAGGCTTGTAATTGTCTAATGGTTTCAAAAGACAAAACCGTAGTAGCCGTACTTCTTCCTTCTACCCCCAAACTCATGAGTTTTGTCCATTCCCCCGTTTTGCTATCATACAAAGTACCCGAAGTAGGCTCAAATAGCAAGGGGCAAGTCATAAACCAGCCCTCAAATTCTTTTTTTTCGTGGAAAGAATAATTCCCTTTCTCATCAAAATAGATTTTTTCGGGCATTCTTTTCCGTTTTTTTGCCGTAATGCTTTGGGTTTTATCTTTTTTCGGGGGATTAAACCACGAATCAGGAAAAAACGCTTTGTCTCTTTCCTCGTCCCAAATCGCTTCTGCATCTTCTTGGTGCTGAATGAAAATATAGCCACACGAGCTTGTATTGTCTTCTTCGTCCTCGTCTTCATTCAGCATCTCTGTAAATTCTCTGGGCTGAATTTTATAATTTCTTTCATCTAAGTTTACACAATAATACTCATGCCCAGAAGCTCGCCCAAACACAATCGGGAAAATATATATATCTTTATTTTCGCCATAAAGACCTGCATCTAAATATAATTTACGGCTCGCCTGATTGCCCAAAGTTGCATAAACAGAACCCGTTTGCGCAATAAATTGATGAAGGCGATAAGGCAGATATTTTTTTTGCCTGTCAATAGCAGCATTTAATCTATTTGCCCATGCTAATAGTGCTTGAAGATGATGCTCACAAGTTGTAGGATTTTCACCTGTATAAGTAGCTAATTTTTCACTAATTGCCTTGATTGTAAGGGGTTTGCGCCTTACCCAAAGTCCTTCCTTATCTTTCAAAGCAATATTTTCTTCTAACCAATTTGCCGTAGGATGATTTTCAAAAATATTTGCGTCCCATTCAACATCTATGTTTTGCGAAATTACCTTTACTATTTCTTCTCGGCTAACAGACCTATCATTTCCTAAACTACGCACCAAATATTCATTCACAATTTGAGTCGGAGGAGTTTCTGTTCCAAAAATGAGGGAAGCAATTTTTGCCACCTCTTCTTTTTGCTCCCAAAGTGTGGCTGTGTCAGAAGATACCATGGTAGCAGAAGTTCCCATACAAGTAATGGGAAATTGTGCTGCTGCCTTTATTCTCCGAATCAACATGGAAACATCAGCTCCCTGCCTACCTCTATAGGTATGTAACTCATCAAAAACAAGATATTTGACAGTTGAAAGCACTTTTTCCCTTAACTCAATGTCCTCGCCGCCCCTTGTCATTATCAGCTCCAACATCATATAATTGGTCAGAATAATATGAGGCGGTTTTTCCCTCATTTTCTTTCTCGTTTCCTCATCTTCTTGTCCGGTATATTGCCCATATTTGATAGGGAAAATATCGCCCACTTTTGCGATTAATTCTTTAATTTGTGCATCAAGACTTTCATTTTCTTTTTCTAATTCAATGCCTTTAGGCAGTTTTCGTTTTAAATAGTTTCGCTCAAACTTCTTGATTTCCTCATTTTGAGAATTAATCAAGGCGTTCATAGGATAGACAATAATCGCTTGTGTTTTATGATTAACGGCTTCTCCTTGATTCAAAATATGGTTAAAAATAGTCGCTATATAAGTCAGCGATTTTCCAGAACCTGTGCCTGAAGTAAGCACAAATTCTTTTCCTGCTGCCCCTAATAAAATGGCTTCTTCTTGGTGTCGAAACAGTTCAAACCCTTCAAATATACTCCCTAACTCAGCGTGTAACCCTAATTCAGATAGGCTATTCTTTTTTTCAAAAGTGGGATTGAACTGCACAAGCGGTTCAGGCAACAGTTTATTATTGCGAATATTTTCATCTACATAGTTTCTGATTTTCGTGTCTTTAATTTGCAAAAAGCTTTGGATATAACTTTTGTAGTTTTCGATAAGCTGTCGATGAAATTTGAGTATATTCATGAGATGGAAATAAAATAATAATATTTAAACAGGGATTATGCAAGCACTAAATATTGTAATAATGGCTTTTACAATTCAATAGGGCTTTTGACTTATAATATAATGGGCAAAATTAATGAAAATTCAATCATAACATCAAATATTCAACAAAATAAATTACGTATCAATGTATGTGAAATGCTTATTTTGCTTGATGGTTTTAGGGATTTCTTGCAATATAATAAGGATAGATACAGCTCAAATGATAGTTTACA
>JAAFHL010000373.1:4374-5129 GCA_013298365.1 Bacteroidota bacterium
CGTTTTTTTGCGTAAAGAAAAATAAAAAAATGCTTTGCAAATCTTTAAAAAGCGTTTTTTTAGGGATTTTATGGGCTATTTTATATATTTGTCTAAAGCTTTAGCAACACCATCTTCTGTATTCTTAGCCGTAATATCATCAGCAACCCTTTTCACTTCCTGCACAGCATTTTCTACCGCTATTCCCATACCTGAATGTTTAATCATTTCAACATCATTGTAGTTATCCCCAAAAGAAATAACATTTTTGATATTGATATTCAAATAGTTGCACAATATGGCTAAGGCTTTAGCTTTATTAGACGCTTTGGGTGAAATTTCTATGTAGGTCGTTTTTGTTGGATATATTTCAACAGATGTTTGAAATTCCTGATGAAGCCTTTGAAATAAATGCTTAATTTTGCTTTCCTCTCCCATACACATCATTTTGTGAAAACCCTTAATAGCAGGCACAATATTAAAAATTTCTTCGTATTGTGCAATGATAGGTTTAATTCTTGTATTTCTTATTTCCCTATCTGTCCAACTATCCTCTTTGGAAGGAAACCAGAAATCTTTGTTATACAGGCTGCAATGAATATCTAGTTCAAGACATAATTTACTTATCCTTTCGGAATGTTTTAAAGGAATAGGTTCATCATAAACGATACTACTATTTCCTTTCATGTCAAGTGATGTTTCTATTAATGCGCCATTATAAGCGATAATGGCTTGGTTTAATCCCGCCTCACTAAGTATTGAGTGTATTGATTTAG
>JAAFHL010000374.1 GCA_013298365.1 Bacteroidota bacterium
TAACAATAGACAAACCAAAACGAGAAAATGAACGTATTTCGACAATACCTGGCACATTAGAAGTCGCTTGTTCAATGGGAAAAGTGATAAGTCTTTCAACCTCTTGAGTCCCCAATGAGGGCGTTATGGTAATTACTTGAACTTGATTGTCTGTAATATCAGGTACTGCATCTATGGGCAACTGCGTAAGGGAGTAAGTCCCAAAAGCAATCAATAACAAGGTAAAAAGCCCGATGATGAGTTTATTTTGTATAGAAAAATGAATAATGGAATTTAGCATTTACGTGAAATTAGGTGGTTAGATTTCACGCAGATTTTCGGAGATTCCACGCAGATTTTCGCAGATATTATCTCTAATCTGCGTAAATCTGCGACTCATCTGTGTAAATCTGCGAGACAAAAAGAAACATTATCCTAACTTCGGCGGCTGCCAAATATCCGAAAGCCTTTGATTGCTTTCTACATCATTATAGATAGGGAAAAGGTATTTTTCGCCTATAAAACCCATATAAGTAGGCAAAGCAAAATAGGGGAAATCTATGCTTGCTGTGATAAAAGTTATGTCTGTATGATGATGATTTTTGAAGGGGAGTTTGTTATGACAAGGGGTATCTTGATGATGATGATTTGCGGCATCTTCGCCATAGTGCAAATTCCAAAAGTCTATAAAAGAAATATCTGTATTTTCGCTTGCATGTTCTTGATAATGCGCAATCAAATCCGAAATTTTTGCCAATTCCTTCCAGTCTTCTTGCGGGGTAATGGCAGAAAAGAAGTAGATAGTTAGTAGAAATGTGGCAAGTATTAATTTCATGCTACAAAGATAGCTATTTTCAAATACAAAACGATAAATTTTGAAAGTTTGTTAGCAAGTTGCTAAGAAAAATCCTATTTTTACAGTAGATTTACCTGACATAAAACTTATAACATGGATATTTTTTTTAATATTATTAGACCTTCAAGTGAAAGCAATTTTCAAGTAAAGCATTTACTTATGGACAGAAAGCCTCAAATTGGGAACTTTCAATTTACCAAAAATCAGACAATAAGCATAATTATTGCTTTAATCAGTTCCTTTTTATTGTGTATGATTGTGTTGCCAATTGCGGGAATTATGATTCTTTTTTTGGCTATTATTTTATCAAATTTCTTTTCGTTTTCATTTCAAAAAAAGGAGAAAATCCTACATTTTTTCAATGGAATATAGCGGGAATTAGGTATCAATATTTTATTTTAACAGATGTGGATTATCACAAAGACTTGCTTGTAAATTTATTGCTATTTTTTCAGCGCAAACAAATTCATTTTGAAGAACTAAGCATTGTATCTTTGCTCTCAAAACATGCACATTCATTGGAAGTTGATGATAAAATACAGCGTTTGATAGATGAAATAGGAACGTAACATACATAAGAAAATCCCTTTCTTCATGTTACTTTGTATAAAGCTCATAGATAGCCGAAACCCCAAAGCCCAAAGAATGTAAGGTTTTACTTTCGACACTCACAGGCTGTATCGCCCATTGAAAGCGAGGTTCAGCTTGCAGACGCAATCTGCCTGAAGTATATTGAACGCCTGGTGCAAAGATAACATTGCCCATATAAGGTTTAAAATGGAAAGATTGTTCCACAGGAGCCATTTCCCTCAAATTTGCGTCCCAGTTTTTGCCCAAATTCTCAATCGTTGTGGGGTCGTAATGTGTATAATTTTCGCTAAGCGTGATAGAAGGCACCCCCCCTGCTTGCACATATAAGTCAAATTTGCCCTTTTTATCCACATTCCACTTACGTTTGACCATAATAGGAATATCTATAGAAGCAAGGCTTCCTATCAATAAATGTTGAAGATAGGCGTTTGTTGGGCGATATAATTTATAGTATTGCGTTTCAAAACTTCTTTTTGAATACAAAACATCGGTAGTCAAGCTCCATTTTTCATTCAAACTCAACTCTGTGCGCAAGCCCATAGATGTACCTATATTCAAGGTATCATTCAATTCTACCACATTCCCCAAAACTGCGCCATACAAGCCGATAGCAATTTTGGGATTCCAATTATCAAAAGTCATGTTTTTTATTTGACACTGAATAGAATTATTTTTCTGTGTTTGTGGAAGAATAAATTGAGAATAGCCCGCTTTTTGAATGGCTATTTTCTTATTTATTTCCCTTTCAGCAGTCGATGAAAGCGTTTTTTCACTGCTCATGACTTCTGTTTTGGGAGAAACAGAAGGTTCAGGAGCAATAATGACATTTTTGGCAACAGCAGTAGTTTCTGGATTTTGGCTTGTACTTATCTCCCTTTTTTCAACAAAAGGGGACATATTTTTTTCTGTGTATGCAGGGATTCCTGTTTCTTTTTTGGGAGAAACAGACACGCTTGTATTCACACTTGTATTTGCATTGTTACTTTCTGGAACTGCTTTCATCTGATTTGATGGCGATGCAAGTTGCTGATTTTCAGTAGTTTCTTTTTTAGGCAAAGAAGTTACATTTTTTTCTGCTTCTTTATTTAATTCTATCGCATTTTGAGCAGCTAAATTAGCTTTAATTTCTTTTTTACCGTCAGAATTTGCATACCAAGTAGCACTTGTACCGACAATGAGGAATAGCAGGAGGAAAGGCAACAGTTTTTTTGCCTTTTCCCATACATAATTGCGTTGAGGCGAAAGTCCATCTAACAAGCGGCGCATCGCACGCCAATCATTGCTATGATAGGGTGTAACATGTTCTGCAATTTTTTCTCTTACTTGTACATCAAAGGCATTTTCTGTCAATTTTTGCTCAAAAATAGCCCAATCAGCCGCAGTAATTTCAGCCCCTATTTCAGTAAGCTTATTATTTATTTGATTGTCAAAAGTAAACTCATCTAATTTTTGGGAGAAATCGTCCCAATCAGGTTCCATTTCTGCCGCCTCAATCAAGTCAAATTTGCCTTGAACAAAGGTATCAAGGGCTTTTGCGGTTAAGAAATTATCGAATAGTTGTAGTTCCGTTTGTGTAATAGTTTCCTCATGTAGTGCTATTTTTTGGTTGATGATTTGGTCAAAAGAAGTATCTGTTAGCAAATGATTCATTGCTAACCAGTCATCGGGAACGTAATTTTGGGTCAAATTCGCCAATGCTTCCTTGATATGTTTATCGAAATTCGTCATATTTATAATACTCGTATCGCCGATTTTGGAGATATTGCGGGGCTTATCCCACAAGATATTCGCAGATAATCATACAGAATAAGCAGTTGATAGTTAAAAGTGGAGAGTTGAAAGTTCGGCAGGCTCACTTCAAGAAGTTATACTAAATGCATGATAATCATTTTTTAATACTAAATTATCTTGTTAGTTTTTTTGCAACTCATCCTTAGCTTATTTATAATTCATATTTTTTTACTTGATACAAATCTAATACCATTTTTTGCAACTTGAAACGTGCCTTTGCCAAATTCGATTTTGATGTTCCCTCACTTACCCCCAACATTTCACCAATTTCTCGATGGGAATAACCATCTATTACATACATGTTGAAAACGGTTCGATAAGCAGGTGATAGCGTTTGCACCAATTTCAAAATCTCATCGGCACTAATATTGGACAAAATGTCGGTATTATCTGCCTCATGCAAAGCCGTATTGATTTCCATAGAAGGCGGAATTTTGGCAGTTTTGCGGTAGCAATCTATCGCAGTATTGACCATAATGCGTCTCACCCACCCACCCAGATTTGTACCTCTTTGATATTTGGGCAGATTGGAGAACACTTTTATGAAGCCTTCGTGAAGTATATCACGGGCTTCCTCACGGTCGGTTGCGTAACGCAAGCAAACTGTCATCATTGCGCCATAAAATCGCTCATAAAACAGTTTTTGAAACTTTCTGTCTTCGCTCAGACAACCGTCAATAATGGTTTCTTCAGAATAATCGAATGCTTTCATGATACAATTCGTGGCTATAACGACAATGAGAGTGAAATAGTTGCTAGCAAAGCAATAGAAATACAAAAGCTTTCTATTGCTTTGTGTATTCAAAGGTAGGAAAAAAGCTTTGATATATCCTAATATTTTGAAAAAAGATTTATTAGCATATGAAAAAAACGCAAGGTTTCCCTTGCGTTAGTCGATTATATATTTTATGTCATAAAATTATGCTTCAGGCTCGTCTCCATCACCTACATCTAATCCCACAAAGTCATTAGGTGTACCTTCGATAGAATGGATTACGCCTTTTTTTGCCATAATTTTGCTTTCTATTTCTTTCATTAAGTCAGGTTTTTCTTCCAACAATTTCTTAACCGTATCACGTCCTTGTCCTAATTTCTCTTTTTCATACGAGAACCAAGAACCTGCCTTATTGACAATGCCCATTTCTACCGCTAAATCTACTACTTCGCCTGAACGAGAAATCCCTTCACCAAACATTACATCAAACTCTGCTTGCTTGAAAGGTGGCGCAACTTTGTTTTTAACGATTTTCACTTTTACTCGATTTCCGATATTTTCTGTACCATCTTTGATTTGATTGGTTCTGCGAATATCTATACGAACAGAAGCATAGAATTTCAAAGCATTTCCCCCTGTAGTTGTTTCAGGATTTCCAAACATTACGCCAATTTTATCACGTAACTGATTGATAAAGATACAAGTACAATTTGTTTTGGAAATAACCCCTGCCATTTTACGAAGTGCTTGCGACATCAAACGAGCTTGCAAACCCATTTTAGAATCGCCCATATCGCCTTCAATCTCTGCCTTTGGGGTAAGTGCAGCCACAGAGTCAATTAC
This sequence comes from Bacteroidota bacterium, assembly GCA_013298365.1. GTDB lineage: Bacteria > Bacteroidota > Bacteroidia > J057 > J057 > JAAFHL01. The sequence continues at coordinate 4,776 of JAAFHL010000374.1, forward strand.
GATGACATCTATCGCATTTGAGCGCACCAAATGTTCCGTAATTTCAAGGGCTTGCTCACCATAGTCAGGTTGTGCCATATAGAGCATGTCCATATTAACGCCTAATTTGGTTGCATAAGAACGGTCAAAGGCATGTTCTGCATCTATAAAAGCCGCAATTCCGCCCAATTTTTGCGCTTCTGCAATGATATGCAACGCCAAAGTCGTTTTACCAGAAGATTCTGGTCCATAAATTTCAATAATACGTCCACGAGGTACGCCACCGATACCGAGGGCAATATCTGTGGTAAGTGAGCCTGTTGAAATGGCTTCAATGTCAGTAACTGCGGTATCGCTCAATTTCATTACG